>CANPVY010000228.1 GCA_947581845.1 uncultured bacterium
GAGGTGCGGCCGTTCCGCCTGCTGGAAGCGCGCAACTGGGCGCCTGACCTCGATGAGCTGCGCGATGCCGTCGACGAGAGGGTCAAGCTGATCATCGTCACGAACCCCAATAACCCGACCGGCGCGATCCTCACCGAGCAGGAAATGGATGAGATCGTCGCCGTCGCGCAGAGGCATGGCGCCTGGCTGATCGCCGACGAGATCTATGCCGGCGCTGAGTTGGACGGGCGCTGGACGCCCAGCTTCTGGGGCCGCTATGACCGGCTGATCATCACCGCCGGGCTCTCCAAGGCCTACGGCCTGCCCGGCCTCCGCATCGGCTGGGCGGTCGGGCCCGCCGAGTTCATCCAGGATCTCTGGTCCTACAAGGACTACACGAGCATCGCACCCGGCACGCTCAGTGACCTCTGCGCGCGTATCGCACTGCAGCCGCAAACGCGTCAGCGCATCTACGAGCGCACACGCAGCATCCTGAACGACAACCTCGCGCCCCTCGAGGGTTGGCTGGCCGACCGAGCCGACATCTTCCACTACCTCGCCCCCCGTGCCGGCGCGATCTGCTACACACGCTACGATCTCGATGTGGGCTCCAGCGAGCTGGCGCTCCGCCTCAAGGACGAGCAGAGTGTGCTCATCGTTCCCGGCGACCACTTCCAGATGGACGGCTACATGCGGATCGGCTACGGGCTGCCCAGGCCCGAACTGCTCGAGGCGCTGGATCGGATCGAGACTGTGGTCAGGTCGCTAGTGAGCTAGGTCGCGGGACAACAAGCCGAGGTCACTTGGGGGGAATCGTGCAGGCCCGCCTTTCCCCTTTGCGTACGTAGGTGAGTTCCACCTCCCCAGTGTGTGGCCACAGCCGTCGCAGATCAGCGACCGTCCGGACCAGCTCGCCGTTCACTTCGAGCACAACGTCGCCGTCCTGCAGGCCCGCCCTGTGAGCCGGCGTGTTCTCCACTACTTGCGTTATCAACAAACCTTGCTCAACACCGGGGAAGTACTCGAGTAGCTCGCTGTCCGGGGTCAACTCCTTGAAGCGGGCCCCCGCCACCGCATCGCTGTAGATCATGAGTGTCCGCGCCTCGGGAGGCGTAACGATCACCTCGACCTCCGGCTCAGCGTGCGGCACTACGTAGAGCCGCCGCTGCACCAGCGAGTCGGCCTGCACGGTGATTCGCACATGTACGTCCGCCAGGGCCCGGCGGAGCGAGTCGATCTGCGCGCGCCCCTCCCGCACCAGTCGCTGCCGCTGCTCCTCACTCTCCCTTCGCCGTGACTCGACCTCGGTCCTCTGGAGTTCGCGCTGTGCCTGGCGCAGTGCAATCCACAGCTGCATCTGCGATTCGTACAGCTCCCTCATCCTAACCTGCAGCGAGTCCCATCCCTCGCCCTGCATCGTGAGGATGGGGCAGGCGTCGAAGGCGGCTCGCTCCGTCACAGGCGTCACCGTCACGCTGACCTCTCTGTCTGCGCGCTGAACCGTGAAGTTGATGGGCACGCCCACACGCATCGTCGAAAACAGCTGGCCGGCTTCCTCCGTCACGATGTCCCTGCCGTTGACCGCGACAATCGCGTCACCCGCACGCAGCCCGCCCCGCGCCGCCGGGCCTCGCGGACACACCAAGGTCACGATGGGAGGGCCGGTGAACCACCAAACGGCCGTATCCCCCTCTTTCCTCCTACCGCACTGATGCTGCGTGCACTCCAGATTGACCCCGAGAAACCCCCGCTGTTCCTGGGCCTGCAGCACGGAACCCAGTCCCAGCGTTGCGAGCAACGCCAGTGACAGCGTACCCGCCACTCGCTCGAATCTACTCCTGCTCATCAATGCCTCGTCGCCTCCACCAATCCGCGGTGAGCAAGACCGCTCATCGCCACAAAACCTCTGAACCCGCCTCCTGCTGCGCCCTGATCTGACGCAACACCGCATCGCGCTCCTCCAACGCGGCGAACAGATACGAGTTCAGCACCGGATCCGCCGGCTCTGCCGAAAGCGCTGTCCGCGAAGCCTCCACCAACGCGTCCAACGACACCAGCCGCTGCTCCGCCAGCGATGGGGTCGGCGCACCTTCCTCTACAGCCAGCTGCTCCAGGTTCCTCAAAGCCGCATCGTACTGTGCCCCGAGACGTCGCACTTCCGCCATCGCGTCCGCCAGCGAGGTGGCGCTCGAGCCTTCCGACACCAGCTGCGCGCCCGCGCCCTGCTGATCTCCCCGCCAAAACACACGCCCCAGTCCCAGCCCGATCACGAATACCGCCGCCATCGCCGCCGCCTGCATCGCGATCACCCTGGGTCTACCCACACGCAACCGGCGAACTCGCCCAGCCACCGCCACGCGCGCCTCGATGCGCGACCAGAGCTCCGCCGGCGCTTCCAGCTCCGGAAGCTCGCGCAGCTGCGAGCGTAGTCGTCTCAACGCCTCCAACTCGCCGCGACACGCCGAGCAAGATGCCAGGTGCTCCTCCGCCCCAGCCACAGACGCGCCATCCAGCAGCTCGGAGAGCGTCTCCTCATTGAGATGCGCCATGATCCACTACCTCAACTCTCGATTCCGACACCAGGGCCCGCAACCGCGCCCTGGCCTTGGCTAACTGCGACTTCGAGGTGCCAACTGCTATGCCCAGCTGGGCACCGATCTCTTCGTGTGTATACCCCTCAACGTCGTGCAACCACAGCACCGACCGGTAGCCGTCGGGAAGCAGCTCCAGCGCACGCTGCACCGTCAGCCGCTCCGCGGCACCCGTCGCCGGCCAACGATCCGGGTTCCCCACTGTCGACCTACCATCGAAGCTAAGCTCCAGGTTCCGTCGCCGCGCCGCCTGGCGCAGCCGCGTCAGCGCCGTGTTCACCGCAATCCGGTGAACCCACGTCCCGAACGCCGCCTCGCCACGAAACTCGCGGATCTTCTGAAACGCACTGGTCCACGCATCCTGAGCCAGATCCGCCGCCAGCTCGTCGTCCCCGGCCAGGCGCCGCACCACCGTGTAGACTCGCGACGCATGCCGCTCATACAACTGCTGCATGGCCTCGAGTTGACCCGCCCGGGCCCGGCGGACCAGCAACGTTTCAGTCACGTCGACCAATCCCTCTTCCCTCCTGACTCCCAGTGAGTTAGACGGGTGACGCCTTCACGGAGTTGCCCGGCGCCGCAAGCGAGAATCCCTCCAGCCACGGCCGTAGAGCCCGTGCGGCCGCCACAAGCAGGAACGCCGCCATGACGCCACCCAGCGCATCGATCCCGTAGTGGAATCGCCCGTACACGGTGCCGATTGTAAGGCCGACTACAAGCGGCAGCATCACCGCCCAGACCACTCGGTCATGCCGCCAGCTCACCAGCAAGATCGCCACCGCCACCGCCACGTGCGCGCTCGGAAACGCCGCCCCCATGCTCCCTCCATCCTTGAGCACCCAGTGCACCAGCTGGTAAAAGGTCCCGCCCGCCAGCGCGCCGCCGATTCTCGGAAACTCGTAGTGCGGACCTGCCACAGGGTAGAACATGTAGACCACGTAGCAGGCGAAAAGGACTACCAGCTCCACGTATACGAACTCGCGGAAACCCTGCAACCTCCCCCGCAGGTACAGCAGGACCGCGGCGAGCGGCAGCAGCAGGAAATAGAGCGCGTAAAAGAAGTGCATGAGCTCGCTCAACCAGAGATAGGGGAACCGCGCGCTGAGCGTCATCGCGAGCTGCTCACCGAACAGTGCCTCTTCCCAGCCCAGGATGCGCGAATCGTGGTAGCCGTCGTTGAACAACAGCGCGAGGTACCGCAGTTCCCAGTAGAGGAAGAGGATGAATAGGAGAGGATAAACATCGCGCAGAAAGCCGGCGAGCGAGCGGTCTCGCAGCGGCTGGCTGGCCCACCACAGCCCGACCGCGAGGAGCGCCACGTGACTCAGGATCAGTCCCACCCACAGCCCTATCGAGAGCTTCCACCCGAACAGCAGAATCACCAAGCCGCTGAAGCCGACGTAGGCCTGGAAGATCAAGTCGGTCGGCTGCGCTAGCCGCAGACGCTCCCTCAGCCCGTTCAGAGCCAGCCCTCCTCTCTGTACCATGCGGCAGTATCGCGGACACCTTTGACGATATCGTAGCGCGGCTCCCAGTCCAGATCCTCCATCGTCCGATCGACCCGGCAGGTCCAGGCACGCTGTGACAGATCGCGAGCGCGCCGCAGATCCAGCCGCCCCGCGCGGCGCTGGCCCCCCAGAAGCTCGCCAGCAGCGCCCATTGGCCACAGCAACGGAGACGGCAGGCGCAGTCTGATGAGTCGCCGCCCCACGGCTCGATCGAGGGCGGTGCTGAGCTGCCGCCAGTCGATCACCGTGGGGTGTGCCACGAAGTAGGTGTTCCCCACGGCTTCCCGGCGCTCCGCCGCCCTGCGCAACGCCTCCGCCACATCACGGACATGCACCACTTGTATCAGGCGCCGGCGCAGTCCGGGCACGACGATCACCCCACGCGTCGCCATGCGCACGAGCGGCAGGGTGTCCTCGTCCCGCGGCCCGTACACGCACACCGGTCGCAGCACGACCACGTCCAGCTGCGCGCTCCGCTTCAACACCTCCTGCTCCGCCGCGAGTTTGCTACGCCCGTAATCACTCGTCGGCGCCGGCGCGTCCTCTGGTTCACGCGCCCGCTGCACCGCGCCGGGCCCAGCCGCCGCCTGGCTACTGCAGAACAGGAACCGCAGCCGTACCCCGCTGGCGACACACGCGTCGAGCAACGACCGCGTGCCCTCGTAGTTGGTTGCGAACAGGGCCCGGCGCGAGCCGCGTGTCAACCCGGCGCAGTGGATCACCCGGTCGACGCCGGCGACCGCTCCCGCGAGATTGCCACCACGCAGGTCCGCCTCGAACAGCTCGACGGGCTTGCCCTCCAGCCAGCGCAGCCGGCTTGTCGCGCGCACCAGACAGCGAACTCGATACCCGGCCTCCAGCAGGGTATCGACCACGTGGCTTCCAACGAAGCCGGTGCCCCCTGTCACCAGCGCGTTTCGCGCTTCACCTGTCATCTTTGGGCGCACCTGATGCGCGACAGATCCACGCCAACCCGCATCGCAGCGCTAGGGGGTCAAGGCTCGTTCATAGAGCCGGTAGGTCTTGTAGGGGCGGAACCCCATCTTGTCCGCGGCACCCCGCATGATCTGGTTGTCCTCCAGGATCCACGAGCTCTCCCCAAAGGTGTGACCCTTACTCATGGCACGCTTGAAGATCTCCATGTAGAAGAGGGGGGCGAGGCCCGTACGGCGATACTCCTCCTTCAAACCCAGGGTGATGACGCGGATGCCCTTAACCCGACGCCTGTACCACAGAAACTTGAACAGGCCGAACGGAAACAACCGTCCGTTCAGGTGGCGTATCGCCTGGTTCACGTTAGGCAGCGCCAACGCGAACCCTGCGGGCTCGCCGTTGATCTCACCGATCAACGCCAGGTCGGGGTCGATGACAGGCTTCAACTGCGCCGCCAGGTGGTCGACCTCGGCGTCCGTCATCGGGACGAATCCCCAGTTGCGCTCCCAGGCGGCGTTGTAAAGGTCCCGAACCAGCGCCACTTCGTCCTCGAACCTGCCCATCCGCAGAGACCGAACCCGGATGTCGAGCCCCGAGCGCTGGATCATGCCGTCAAGCCCCGCGAAGCGTTCCTGATCGAATGTCTCCTGCCGGCCCTCGTACGCCAGCAGATCCTTAGCCTTCTCAAAACCCCACCCCGTCAGCAAACCCTCGTAGTAGGGCGGGTTGTACGTCATCATCACGTAGGGCGGGTCTTCGAAGTTCTCCACCAGCAGCCCGCATTCTTCGTTCGTTGAGAAGTTGGTCGGCCCCCGCAACCGATCCAGCCCGCGATCCTTCACCCACGCCGCCGCCTCATCGAGCAGCGCGTTCGCGACCTCCGGATCGTTCTCCGACTCGAACATGCCGAAGAAACCCACCCGGTCACTGTGAAACTCGTTGTGCAGTCTGTTCTCAATCGCCGCGATCCGACCCGCCAGGCGCTCGCCTCGATAGGCCAGAAACAGCTCGACTGCGCCGTGATCGAAGAACGGGTTCCGCTTCGGATCGATGCGCTTGCGTTCCTCGCTCAGCAGCGGCGGCACCCAGGCCGGGTAACGGCCGCGGTAGATCTGCCAGGGGAAGCGGATGAACGCGCGTCGCTCCGCCCGCGTCTGTACGGATTTCACGTCCACACTCATTTGCTGACTCGCTTCAGGTCAGA
>CANPVY010000229.1 GCA_947581845.1 uncultured bacterium
AGTCGGCCTACCTGCCAGAGGCGGTGCGCAACGAAGTCACGACCAAGCGTCTTGGAGAAGCGACGACGCTGATCCCGCAATAGCGCCGGTAGCGCAGGCGTTGCCCCGACAGGCTCCCGGCTCGAGCGGCGCAAGCGATCGCCAGCTCGGTCGGGAGCCTCGTTAGCAAGTGCTGCCCAAAGAGAGGGCCTGGTGGTTGGGGCTCAAGGGCAGGTTGTAGCCTGCGCGGTGCCCTAGCACCTCATCACAAGCGTATCCACGTCCACGGTGCACTCGTACGGTCCCCCGTCACGCGCCGGTTACCGTAGCTGGACCTCCGTCATACGCCAGGCCTTGTCTGTCGATCGAGATCGGCGCATCTTCCGCCACTTGTTTCCGGTCGGGATGGCTCGCGCGCGACCGGACTCGGTGATGCCCGGCGCGGGCGGAGGTGATGTACTCTTGAAGTCGACCACGGCAGTGCGAAGTCTGTTCTGTGTTCTGGCCGTCGGCGTGTTCCTCGCCTGTCGCGGCAAAGAGCCGAGGGTACTGGCCACCATCGATGGCGTGCCCGTCTACATGGCGGAGGTCGAGGAGGTCGTCGGTGACCAGCTCGCCCGACTCGAACATCGCTGCCAGCAGCAGCGGTACCAGCTGGTCGAGTCGAGTCTCGAGCGGCTCGTGCACGGACGCCTGCTCGACGTGGAGGCGTCGAGGCGAGGCATGACTACGGCCGAGCTGATCGCGGCCGCCACGGCCGAGACGCTCCAGACGAGTGAGCAGGAGGTGGCCGGTTGGTATGACCGCAACCGGGCGGCGCTGGGAGGCAGAGGCCTGGAAGAGCTTCGCCCTTTGATCGAGGAATTCCTGCAGGATGAGAAGCGGGAACGCGCGTACGACGATCTGCTGAGGCAGTTGAAGAGAGAGAGGGATGTAGTCTACTTCTTCCAGCCGTTTCGTGCTGACCTGGACAACCAGGGTGCACCGGCGTTGGGACCGAGCGACGCGCCGGTCACGCTGGTCGAGTTCTCCGACTTCGAGTGCCCCTATTGCCGCAGTTTCTTCTTCACCCTGATGGAGCTACGGGCCAACTATGGTGACCGACTGCGCATCGTCTACCGCCATTACCCGCTGACGAACCATCGCAACGCCCTCAAGGCAGCGGAGGCGTCGCTCTGCGCCCAGGACCAGGGCCGCTTCTGGGACTATCACGACCTCGTGTTCAACGAGCCGGGCCGGCTGGATGTGCCGGCGCTGGAACACAGGGCGCGGCGGCTAGGTCTCGATGAGGGTGAGTTCGCGGACTGCCTCGACTCGGGTCGCCAGGCCGAGCGCGTACGCCGCGACATGCGCGAGGGCGACCGCGTGGCTATCGAGGGGACGCCGGCGCTCTTCGTGAACGGCATCCCGCTGCCCGCTGGCGCGCTGCCCTACGAAGCGGTCGCAGAGGTGATCGACAGGGAGCTGGAGCGGGCAGGTTTCTACTGATCCCGCAGCACGTGCGCTCGCAACTGTTCAGGTCCCTCCGCATCCAGGCTCAGCGGATCAGTCTATCCCAACCGAGGAACACGAACAGGAAGCCGATCGTGTCGTAGAAGCCGTGCGTCAGGATCGGCGCCCAGAGGTTACGGCCGCTGACCAGGTAGGCGAGGCCAAACCCAACGGCGATGACCCCGGTGAGGATCATGCCGGTCGCACCCTGGTACGCGTGCAGCAGACCCGAGACGATCGAAGTCAGCAGGAGCGCGACGACCCAGGCGACCCGATCGCTCGGTTCGCGGTCCGGCATCAGCTCGCGCAGGTAGTTCATCAATAAGCCGCGCAGCAGCATCTCCTCGCCGAACGCGGCGACCGTCCAGACCATGAGCAGGCCCCCGATTAGGACCGCGACGTTGCCGCGCAGCACGTCGAAGCGTTCTAGATCGGGTGGCTCGCCGGTCAGAGTCTCGACGGGCGGGCGCAGCAGGTAGCCCAGCACCAGCAGTGCCAGTGTGGCGAGCGCCGCGATGGTGAAGGCGCGCCCCCAACTTTCCGATCGTCGTAGCCCCAACGCCGGCCAGCCGCTGCGACGCAGGGCGAGTATACCGGTGGCCAGCAACCAGCCGACGACGACGCCTCCCACGGCCGCAGTGCCTAACCGCTCGACAAAGGCCACGGCCAGGTAGACGGGCAAGAAGACGACGATCAGCGAAGCCAGATGAATGACGCGCCGCCGGCTCGAGCTGGCAGACCCTTGGAGTCCTGCATCGTTGCCTGCGGTCATCTCGGAACCTCTGCTGATGGAGGGACGCTGGCTGAGCCGCATGCGCCCTTCCAATACGCGAGCGTGGTGCGCTCGGCAAGAGTCGAGGCTGAGTAGGAGTGACTGGGCCCTGTTACGATACCGTAACGAACCTGAAAAAAGTAGCGGTCTTCTCGGGCGTTGCTCGAAGGGCTGCCCGTAGTGGATCTCCTTTACTGATAAGCGATTGGCGTCATCGGCCCCGTCGGCGGTACGCGACTTGCCCCATCAGATGTTTGCGTAAGTCCCCCCACGTCATCCCGCCATGGTTCTTGCCTGAGATCCCGCCAGAGCAATCGTTGATTGAGATCCATTCTCTCGGATAACGCTGTGAGTGAAGGCCTGAGACTCGGTGGTCGCCGGTGCCGATTGAGCGGAGAGCGACGCGTCGCTCTGTCGTGCCTTGCCGGCAGGGGCGGGGTGACGCTCATCGAGTTGCTCATGGTCATCGTCCTTATCGCGCTCCTCGCTGCGATCGCGCTCGCGTCTATGCGGCACAAACGCAATGTCTACCTGGCCGTGATGCAGGCGGACTTGAGGAACGTGATGACGGCCCAGGAGATCTACCACGCGGAGCACGGGCACTACGCGAACTCGACTCCCGAGCTCGGTTTCGTGCCGAGTGAGAACGTTCACCTCCTGGTCGTTGGCGACTCGCTGAGCTGGGCTGCCCGAACACAGCACCAGATCCGCAACGACTATCGCTGTGCGGTCTTCATTGGGCCCGCCAACCCGATCTTCCCTCCGGCCAAGCAGGAGGCAACCATCGAGTGCCTGCCGAAGAGGAAGACGGGCCAGACCCGGAGATAGGCGGGCTGGCGCAGAGGGACGACCGGGCGGCGGGCCATCGGGCGCGTCGCCCGGTCTCTTATGCGTCTGCGTGCTGCCGGCTGTGGGGCTCTGCGGCTAGGATCGCTTGATCGCGACGCTACCGTTCGTCGTGAAGGCGCGGATCGTCTGTCCGCCACCGCCTAGCTCGGCCGTGATGTGCCGGTCGATGCGACCCTGCACCGTGATCGGGAAGTCGATCCGGAACGATCCGTTCACAGTGCCGGACTCGAGCCGGGCCGAGTAGCCATCCGGGACGTTGACCGTAACGCTGCCGTTGGTGGTACGGACGTCCAGCCCTTCGCCTTCCCAACTGTCGCCGCTGAGCTCGATGCGCAGGCTGCCGTTAGTGGTGGAGCCGTTCACATCACCCTGGAGCCCGAAGAGCTTGATGCCGCCGTTCGTCGTGCGGAACCGGATGCGGCCCGACACGTCCTCGATCGCGATCCCGCCGTTCAGACTCTCGAGATCGAGGTTCGAGCCGTGCGGGACGTAGACGCGGTAGCTGACCGACCAGCCCTCGCGACGCCGGGTGTGCGGACCATCGGCCTGGATCGTCCGGCCGGAGGTCAGCACCTCGATCTCGCCGAGGATCTCGCGCGCATCCTCCTCGTCGCGGGCATACGCCTGCACCTTCGCGCGAACCAGGATCTCGCCCTGATCCCAGCCCTCCACCTGCACGCCGCCGTTCGGGCTCGCGTCCACGGCGATCACCTCGCGGTCGGCGGACAGGGTGTACTCACGGACCTCGCAGAGGCGGACCCGGTCGCCGTGGTACTCCTGCCGGCACCAATCGTCCTCCTGTATGACCCGCTCTTGCGGCCTGACGGTAGCCGCGCTCACCGCGGCGCCCGCCGACGCGCAGCCGAGGGCGGCCAGGGCGATGGCCAGCGTGCTGAACCTTGGATTCATGAGCATGTCCTCCTCTGGTTATCAATATCTTAGACAGCTCAGGCCCGCTGAAGGTTGGCAGCCGGCGTGCGCGGGAGCCTCCACGCGCCGGCGCTCTCGCTCTACCCGGGGACCGGCGTTTTTCCTATGTTTTTGGGCGCAACTAGCCCGCGACTCCGGTGCGGGAGGGACGGAAAGTGGATATCGAGGCCATCCTGGCCATCATCTTCGTCCTCGGCGTGCCCAGCATGGCGCTGGCCACACACGTCGTGCTGCGCCCGCTGATCCGCGAGTACGCGAAGCTCAAGGGATTGAAGGCCGACCGCGAGGAAGTCGAGGCGCGCCTGGCCCAGATCGAGGACGTCGTGCACGATCTCGACCGGCAGGTGAACCGGCTGTTGGAGGCCGAGCGCTTCCGCCGCGAGTTGGAGGCCGGTCGCGAACGGCGGTCGCTGCCTGAGCTGTGAGCCCATCGCTTCTCCCGCCTGAGAGATTCCCACAGGTCCGGCCGTGATACGAGTCGCGAGTCTGTTCCCCGCAGCGACCGAGATCGCCTTCGCGATCGGGGCCGGCGAGCAGTTGGTGGGCGTCTCCCACGCCTGCGACTATCCGCCGGAGGCCAAGCAGCGCAAGGCCATCACCCGCGCGCGCTTCGATCCCAGCGAGATGTCCAGCCGCGAGATCTACCGCCAGAAGATCGACACGAACCGTAGCTTCGGTAGCATCTTCCGGCTCGATGAGTCGGCGCTCTGGG
>CANPVY010000230.1 GCA_947581845.1 uncultured bacterium
GGCTCCGGCCCGCTGTGCACGGCGAAGTGCTTCGGCGTCGCGACGGTCTTCAGGTAGCGCGGGTCGTCGCCCTGCATCCCTTTGACGAACTGCACGGCCAGCTGCCCGGTCAGGTAAGCGTCCTCGCCGAAGGTCTCCATGCCGCGGCCCCAGCGCGGGTCGCGGAAGATGTTGATGTTCGGCGACCAGAAGGTGAGGCCCTCATAGATGCCGCGGCGTCCCCGGCGAACCGACTCGTGGTGCTTGGCTCGCGCCTCGTCGGAGATGGCGGTGGCCACACGGAACATGAGGTCGGTGTCCCAGGTCGCCGCGAGCCCGATCGCCTGGGGAAACACGGTGGCGCGGCCTGCCCGGGCGACGCCGTGCAGCGCCTCGTTCCACCAGTTGTATTCGGGGATCTCCAGGCGTTCCACGGCCGCCGCGTCGTACAGCATCTGGCTGATCTTCTCTTCGAGGGTCATGCGGGAGACGAGATCCTCCACGCGCTCGTCGAGGGGAAGGTCGGGGTTCAGGTAGGGCACTATCGCTCGTGCTGGCCCCTCCTCGCTTGGCCCTACGGGGGCACACGTCAAGGATATCAGCGCGAGACTTACCGTTGCACCGGCTGTTCGGATGGATTTGCTCACTGCAACCTCCGTTCGCGCTAGAACTAGGTTCCCGAGCCCTGCTGAGCAGGCGCCGCATCGGTGTTGCCGGTCGCCACCGCCACGCGCCAGGCGCTGCCTCGGCTTCAAACAAGATAGCGCGTGTCAAAATCGCTCAATAGTCGTGAGGGCGTGGAAACGGAGCGCTACCCGTCAGGGGAGATTCTCACCACGTAGAATCAGTAGCGTCATTCTGGCCAACGTCTTGCAACAAGCGACACCCGCTTTCGTTTGCCTTATGGCATGAGATAGTGTTGCGCGGCGATTCCGACGGCTGCAAGGGACGGCAACGATGTTTTCCCCACTGCTCTCGGTGCTTCTTGTTCCTTTGCTGGTGGCCATGTTCCTGGCGATGAACATGGGCGCCAGTGGGACGTCACCCTCGTTTTCCGCGGCCTATGGGGCGAACCTCTTGCCACGCGAAGCGATCCCGGGGCTTTTCGGGACATTCGTGTTTCTCGGTGCCATCGTAGCGGGCAAGAAAGTCACACTGACCATCGGCAGCGGGATTCTCCCCGGCGAGATCATGGGGCTACCGCTCACCACGGTGATCCTGCTGGCTATCGCCCTCTCGCTCCTGATCGCCAACCTGCTAGGGGTACCGCAATCGACCAGCCAGTCAACGGTATTCGCTCTCATCGGGTCCGCCCTCTATCTGAACATGCTGCAGACTCGGAAGCTCTTCCTAGAGATCATACCGACCTGGTTCATACTGCCGGTGGTGTCGTTTCTGATAACGCTGTTTATTGGGGAGTTCCTCTATAACCCGCTGCGCCGTTCTGGGAGAATGGGGTTCGCCGACCTGGGCCGCCGTCCGTTGTTGAGGGTGGTCGTGGTCGCCGTTTCTTGTTATGTCGCATTCGCGATCGGCTCGAATAACGTGGCCAATGCGGCCGGTCCCCTCACCTCCATGTTGATGAACGACCTGAACATCCAGCCGGGCGGGGAAGGTTCCACGTTGGTGATGCTGCTGGCTATGTTGGTCGTGGCGCCACACTTCGGGATCGGCAGCTCGCTATTGGGTCACCGGGTCGTTCACACCACGGGCAAGGAGATCGTGGAGTTCGGCCCGCTGGGCGCTACCCTGATCGCCGTAGTCACAGCGAGCTTGCTTCTGCTCGCATCGGTCTCACGCGGTATACCAACCTCGCTGGTGCAGATGAACACAGCGGCGATCATCGGCCTGGGTGTCTCCAAGCTCGGCTGGCGGGAGATCATCACACGTTCCGCCGTAACGCGACTGCTCACTATCTGGATCGTGGCGCCGCTGGTCGCGATGACGCTCGCCTTCTTTTTCACGATGGTGTTGGACCGGGTCGGCTGGATCGCCTGGCCGACGGTGGCCCCCTAGGCCTAGCTCGTCTGGCCCTGCCCGGGGATCTGGTCGGCGTTCCAGATCCAGGTCGTGATCAACCAGGCGCCCTCCGGCTGCTTGCGCAGAATCCAGACGAACTTGCCCGTGTCGCTGATCGGGCCGGGCATCCCCTCGACCGTGAAGGTTTCGGAGTAGGCACCACGTAGATAGGCGAGGTCATCGCGACCATCGATGTCGAGGATCTCGGTAGTCATCTCGATGATGTCGAAGCCCATGGCTTTGGCCGCTTCCACCCACGTGGCACGGCCGTGGACGACCGGCATGTTCGGCGGCATGTAGACGAGGTCTTCGGCGAAGAACGCGCCTACGGCGTCCCAATCGCCTGCGAGTCCCGCCTCGACTTGTTCCTGATGGAGGGCACGAATCGCGGCCACGTCTTCGTCGGACAGTGGGCCGACGGTCTCGGCCGCCGGCTGGCAGGCAGCACTCGCGAAGAACAGAGCGAACGCAGCAAGTCGCGCGCTGAGGGGCTTCATGATGATCTCCCGGTAGAGGATCTGTCCAAGGAAACTCACTCTCTCAACCGACTGGCTTCAAGATAGCGTCTGCCAGACTCGGCCAGTAGGACCCCTAGCTCTCGCTGGGCGGCCTCAGAAGCTCAGCCAGTAGTTGGCCTTGACCAGGAAGGTGTTGTCCGAGGGCTCGTCGAAGAGATCGACCAGATCGCTGAACGCACCGAAATCGGCATCGGCCATGTAGCTGCTCCGTCCGTGCTGCCAGGCCAGGAAGATTACGGAACCGGGCCGATACTCCCAGCGCACGACCATCGTCGAGCGCAGGTACCGGGAGCTGAAGTCGGGGTGTGAGAACGAGAAGTCGGCCGTGCCATCGAGATCGAGGTCGACCTCGCAAACGGCGTCGCTGCCACACGTCAGCTCGTCGTCATAGGAGTGGTAGCGGTCGGCGAACTCGCGGGCACGAGGGTCTGCGACCCCTTTGAAGTCGCTGTAGCGGCCGGAAAACGCGAACGGCTCACCGTAGAACTGAATAGACAGACTCGGCGTGAGGGTCCAATCGAGGCGGAACGTCAGGCTGAGCGTCTTTTGCTCGATCTCGGCGAGTACGTAGTGAGTCGAATCCGCCACGCTGCGTCGAGTTACCCACTGGACGGGATTACGCTCCCAACGGTAGTACAATCCCAGGTTACCGTTGAGCAGCGGGGTAGGCCGGAACCTGACGTTTGGGCTGAGAGCGAGCCACTCTCTACTGGTTCCGATCCAACGGCTCTTGTTCGCCCACACGGACAGTGAGATAGGCTTGCGCGCATCCGTTGCCACGGAGAGGTACGACCGCCACGAGGCATCCCCGCGCACGGCTGGCCCGCCGCGCAGGGCCGTCACCGACAGGTGGTTCCAAACCCACCTCGCCGGGAACACATACACGATCCAGTTGTTACGCAGCCGCCCGTAGAAGTAGAAAGGTAGAAACCAGCTGGAGAGCCTTTCTCCCCCGGTCGTCCACTCACTTCCCGCGTTGGCCATCAACCGGAAATCCCGGAAGATCCAACGAGGCTGCGCCTTCAGGTAGTTACCCCACACGTACAGACCCTGGAAATCACCGCCCCACTGGAACCCCACGTCGCTGATGTCGAAGCCGGGCGTCATCCGGGAGTACTCGGCACCGTATTGCCAGGTGCCGGCTTCCTTGCCGGCGCCGATGTCGAGGGAATAGCCGGACAAGCTCGTTCGCGTCGTGTCCAGCTCTACATGCGGGGCGTCCGGCCGCTGATAGTAGCGGAAGGACGAGCGTTGGGCCGCAGTAATCGCGCTGCGACTGCCGCGGATGTGGCTTGCGGCGAGATTCCAGTAGACGCCCCACGTGTTGTCCTTCCAGCGGTGGGTTCCGTCGAGCTCGGCGGCGTAGGCGGCCGAGCGCAAGAAATCGAGATTCTCGTCGAGCTTGCGGTTCACCGCGGTGACCATGGCCCCTACGGTGTGGCTGCCCTGGCGGAAATCCTGCTCGATGCGGCCCGCGAAGTGGTGGGTCAACGGTGCCACGACCTCTTTCCCTGCCACGGTCCCTAAGGAGTCTCGCAGGGTGGCCTTCTCGCGAGTGGTAACGGCGCTAAGTAGTCCGAGGCCGAGACCGCCGGCCGTCTTGCCGGTCACTTTCGCCGCGCTGATGATGGTCGAGGCGTCGGGGATCTCCACAGTACCGCCGTCCGGCGGCGTTGCGAATCCCTGCGGCGGCCGGCCGATCCGCCGTGAGTAGAACAACTGCCCAGCCGGCACGTAAC
This sequence comes from uncultured bacterium, assembly GCA_947581845.1. GTDB lineage: Bacteria > Gemmatimonadota > Gemmatimonadetes > Palauibacterales > KS3-K002. The sequence goes on from CANPVY010000230.1 coordinate 4,256, forward strand.
GGTCGAAGAGTCCCGAGCCCTCGATGAAGAACGGGCGCTTCTCGGGAAAATAGGTCTCGAACGCGGTCAGGTTGACGTCGGCCGGATCGGCCTCCACCTGGCCGAAGTCCGGGTTGACCGTCAGGTCCAGCGTGAAGTCCGAGGTCAGCCCGTACTGCAA
>CANPVY010000231.1 GCA_947581845.1 uncultured bacterium
GAGTACGAGCAGTCGATCGAGAGCTATCAGCAGGCACTGACGCTCGCCCCCACGGACATCACCCGTCACCGCGCGCTCGGTCGCTGCTATCGGCTACGGGGACAGCGCAGCAGGGCCCTGGAGCAATTCCAGGCCAACCTGAAGGTGACGCCGTACAACCCGAAGACGCACTACGAGATCGCTCTGCTGTACGCCGACATGGGTGATCGGGACCGGGCGCTAGACCACCTGCGAACCGCGCTCGAGGTCTGGAGAGACGCTGACACCGACTTCAGGCCCGCACAGGAGGCCCGGCAGAAACTGGCGGAGCTGGAAGAAGCCGCGGCAACGTCATGATCCTGCCTGACGCCGACGCTCTCAGCTACGCAAGCGGGGCAGGAAGCGGCCCGTGCGCGCTGTGTAAGCCCTGTACGCCTCTCCGAACTGCTGCATTAGCTGCCCCTCCTCCCGCGACGTGCGTCTGACCACCGTCGCGACCACTGCCAGCGCGACCACTGCGACGAACCAATTGGAGGCGACCACGCTGTACCCAACCATGAGCGCTGTCCAGCCGCTGTACATGGGATGGCGGACCCGGCGATAGGGTCCGGTTGTAACGAGGCTCTGTTCTCCTGCCCGGGACCCGAACAGGTTTGACCCCAGGTGACGGAAGCACCAGACCATCCAGGCGAGTGCGAGCCCGGCGAGCGCTATGCCCAGCAGGCGAACGCCGCTGGGTAGTGGGATCTGGGACCAGGCCATCCAGCGCGGGCTGATGATGTAGGCGAGCAGGCCGCAATAGATGACGATGGTGAGCAGGCGCTCGGGCATGAAGAGGCTGCCTTCCCTGAGCCGCGCGAAAGGGCTGCCGGAGACGCCGGCCCGGCGACGGAAGTAGGCTGGGACGCTCAGGTCCATGACGATGAGGACGGCCAGGGCAAGACGGAGAGCAGATTCGCTGATCATCTCGGCCTCGGTTTGTCTCCCGGAAGTGGCCTCTTGACCGGGAGAGCGACTGAGCTAACTTGATCCTGTGATGGTGGACTGATTTGTGGCGGCTTGCAACCACCATAAAAAAAGCCTAAAGAGCCGGGCGTCGCAGAGCACCGAAAGCTGCGGCGACTTCAGCAAGCGTAAGCCGAAGCAGTTCAGCGCGACCCGTGCTCACCTATTCCGGGTCGCGATTTCTTTTCCCCTGCTGCGCGGCGCCCCATACTGGGGGACAGCAATGCCCGACTTCCGAGCCTTGATTGAGAACGGCAGCGCCCATCTGTTCGATGGCGCGATGGGTACGGAGCTGTATCGGCGTGGCGTCTTCATCAACGTATCGTACGACGAGGTCAACCTCGAGCGGCCGGAGCTGGTTCGGGAGGTGCATCGCGCTTATCGAGACGCGGGGGCTGAGGTCCTGGAGACCAACACTTTTGGGGGCAACCGTGTGCGCCTGGACCAGCACAGCCTGGGTCACCGCGTTTACGAGATCAACAAAGCCGGCGCCGAGTTGGCTCGCGACGTGGCCGGCGACGATCTGTATGTCGCCGGATCGATAGGCCCGTTGGGCATCCGCATCGAGCCGTGGGGTCCCACGTCGTGTGAGGAAGCGCGCGCTTTCTTCCGGGAACAGGCCGAAGCGCTCGCGGCCGGCGGCGTGGACCTCTTCGTCGTCGAGACATTCAGCGATCTCTCGGAGATCGAGCAGGCCGTGCTGGGGTGCCGGGACGCCGCCGACCTGCCGGTCATTGCTCAGGCGACCGTGCAGGTCGGTGGGAAGACGGTCTACGGCGCCGATCCGGCCCAGATCGCGCTGCACCTGGACGAGTTGGGCGCCGATGTGGTCGGCCTCAACTGCAGCGTGGGGCCTGCAATCACCTTGAAGGCGATCCAGCAGATGGCGGAGGTGACGGGCCGGCCGCTGTCGGCGATGCCGAATGCCGGCCTGCCACGTGAGATCGAGGGCCGCACGATCTACATGGCCGCGCCGGAATACTTCGCCGAGTACGCGCGCCACTTCATCCGGGCGGGCGTCCGCTTCGTAGGTGGATGCTGCGGGACGACCCCTGAGCACATCCGCGCTATGGCCGCGCAGGTGCGCGCGCTCTCACCGCGCCAACGGGTTGTCGTGCCGCAGGCGATAAGGGACGTGGAGCGGCGTACGGCCGAGCCGGGCGTGAAGCCTGTGCCCACGGCACAGCGCTCGCAGCTCGCCAGGAAGATCATGGCGGGCGAGCTGGTCGCCAGCGTCGAGATCCTGCCACCGAGGGGGTGTGATCTCAGGGAGGTGCTCGATCAGATCCGTCAACTGAAGGCGGCCGGTGTGGACGCCGTGAACGTGCCGGACGGGCCACGCGCGATGATGCGGATGGGTGTGCTCGCTACCTGCTCGATCATCGAGCGTGAGGTCGGGCTCGAGACGATCCCCCACTATTGCTGTCGTGATCGTAACCTGCTGGGGATGATGAGCGACTTGCTCGGCGCGCACGCGCTGGGTTTGCGCAACCTGCTTATCATCACCGGCGACCCGCCGAAGATGGGCCCCTATCCCGATGCGACGGCGGTGTTCGACATCGACTCTGTCGGACTCACCAACCTGGTGTACAAGCTCAATCACGGTCTCGATCCTAGTGACCATTCAATCGGGCAGCCCACGAGCTTCTTTCATGGCGTGGGTGTCAACCATGCCTCTGTCGACCCTGAGTACGAGGTCCATCACTTTTATTGGAAGGTGGATGCGGGCGCGCAGTTCGCTGTGACCCAGCCGATCTTCGATGTCGAGCAGTTCCTTCGGTTCCTGGGGAAGATCGAGCACATCCGCATACCGATCATCGCAGGGATCTGGCCGCTGGTCTCCTACAAGAACGCCGAGTTCCTCAGCAACGAGGTGCCCGGCGTGGTCGTGCCCGATTCGGTGCTCGAGCGCATGCGGCTCGCCTCGGAGCGTGGGAAGGAGGTGGCTATGAACGAAGGGCTGGCCATCGCCCGCGAGACAGCGGCGGAACTGGAAGTGCACGTGCAGGGCGTGCAGGTGAGCGCGCCCTTTGGGAAAGTCGATTTCGCGCTGCAGGTCTTCGATGCGTTGAAGGGTTGGGCCGGGCGAAGGCGGTCAGTGCTGCCCTAGCGGCAGGCGACGAACCGCACGCTGCCTTGCCGGTCCGCGACGATCTCGCTCAGGCTCTCCAGCACGTAGTCGATGTCTTGCTCGCCGTTACCGACTCCCAGGGTCATGCGGACGGCGCAGTGGGCGTCCTCGTCGCTGAGCCCCATTGCCTTGAGGACATGCGACGGCTCCGGGTTGCCGGACTTGCAAGCCGACCCTGAGGAGAAGAAGACGCCGCGGCGGTCCAGGAACAGCACCAGCGACTCGCCGCGCATGCCGGGCAGCGTCATGTTGAGCGTGTTCGGTAGACGTTCCGTGCGGTGTCCGTTGAGCCTGGCGTTCGGCACGATCTTCCTGATCCCCGTCTCCAGGCGATCGCGGAGACCGCGCAGCCGCTCCATCTCCCCGTGGTTCAGGCGGCGCACGGCGAGCTCACAGGCCTTGCCGAAGCCAACGATGCCCGGAACGTTCTCGGTGCCGGCGCGCAGTTTGCGCTCCTGGCTGCCGCCGTGGATGACCGGCGACAGCTCAACTCCCTGCCGCACATAGAGCGCGCCGATGCCCTTGGGCCCGTGGATCTTGTGACCCGACACGGAGAGCATATCGACGCCGAGTTCCTCCATGTCGACGCGCAGCTTGCCGAGCCCTTGCACCGCGTCGGTGTGAAACAGCGCTCCACGCTCGTGCGCGATGCGCGCCAGCTCGGCGACGGGGCTGATGGTGCCGACCTCGCTGTTCGCCATCATCACGCTCACCAGGACCGTCTTCGCTGTCAGTGCCTCTGCCAGTGTCTCAGGCCGGACGAGACCGGTCTCGTCCACATCGAGGTAGGTGATCTCGAAGCCGAGTTCGGCCAGCGCCTCGCAGGTGCGGAGCACCGCGGGATGCTCGACTGGGGTCGTGATGATGTGGTTGCCCTCCTCGCGCTTCGCGAAAGCCACGCCCTTGATCGCTAGGTTGTCCGACTCTGAGCCGCCGCCCGTGAAGATGATGCGCCGCGCCGTACAGCCCAGCGCCTGAGCGACCTTGCGGCGTGCCGCGTCCACCGCGTCCCGCGCCTCGTTCCCGCGGCTGTGGATACTCGATGGGTTGCCGTACTCGTCCTGGAGGAATGGTAGGATCGCCTCCAGTACCTCGGGATCGACCGGCGTCGTCGCATTGTGGTCGAGATAGACCTGCCGCCGCGGCACCTCCCGCTTCGACACGTGGACGACGGCCTCGCTCTCCTCCTCCGCTACACGGCCGGCACCGTCCCCGCCCTCGGCTTTCACCACGTCGCAGAGCAGCGCCTTGTAGACCGGGAAGCCGGAGATCGGATCATAGCGGTCAAGGTCCGTCAGCTCGTTGACATTGCAATCGTGCCATGCCTGCGGGCCCAGCGGGCCGCCACCACCCATGTTGGCGTCGATGGCGCCCCGAACGATGTGGTCGGTGACCTTCGCCTGGTAGCGCACCTTGCCGCGTGGTGTGACCACCCACACCCAGTCGCCGGCCTCGATACCACGCCGTTTGGCGTCCCGGGCGTTCATCGTCACCTGCGGGACCGGCGCCTTCTTGCTCAACTCGGGAACGCCGTGATGCTGACTGCGGAAGTCGGCGAAGATGCGTGCCCCCGAGTTGAAGACGAGCGGGAACTTCTCTGCCAGCGCCGGTTGGGCCAGCGGCCCCTCGCCCGGCTCACTGTAGACGGGCAGCGCGTCGTAGCCGTGCTCCTCCAGAATCGTCGAGCCGATCTCGAACTTGCCGGTGGGTGTGCGGAAGCCTGGCTTCCCGTCCTCGCGCAGCAGCCCTTTCTCCCACTTCTTGTACTGCATCATCACCGTCGGGATCTGCACCTCGCCGCCTGCGGCGCGCACGTCCTCCAGGGTGAAGCCGGAACCCTCGAGGACATGACGCAGCAGGTCCTCTTCAGTGCGCGGGTAAGCCTCGCCGTAGCCCAGCCGTTCGGCTAGCTCGCTCAGGATCAGGTAGTCGTTGCGCGCCTCGCCCACCGGCTCGATGACCTTCTCGCGGATCTTGAACACCGGACCGTAGGTCATGTACGAGGTGATCTCGTACATGGTGGTGGCTGGCAATACGATATCGGCGTAGGCCGAGTCCGCGGTGTGGTGGCGGTTGATGCTGACCAGGAAGTCCAGAGCGTCCAGTGTCTCGCGCCAGAGCTGAGGGTTGGGCCAGGCGGTGATAATCGAGCCACCCAGGATGATGAGCGCTCGGATCTGATATGGCTCGCCCTTCAGCACCGAATCCGGCAGTGCGATGGCGTGCGATTCGCCCCTGTACAAGCTGTAGACCGGGAAGCGGTCGCGCCCCAGTGCCTTGCGCACGTCGGGGTTCGTTATCAGACCCTCGCGGTTGATGGGGAATTGGTTCTGACGCATGCGGATAGTGAGGGCGCCCGGCACGTCGAGCTGACCAGCCAGTGCCCAAAGCGTGATCACGGCACGGATCGCCTGTACGCCGCTGTCGGAGTATTCGAGGCCGGTGTACATGACTGGGCAGGCGCCGTGGGCCTGTGCAATGCGCCTTGCCAGGTTGATCACCGTCTCGGCCGGCACGCCGGTGATCTCCTCGGCCACCTCGGGCCGGAAGTGCTGCACATACTGCTTCAGTTCGTCGAATCCGGTCGTCCAGTAATTGACGAACTCCTCGTCGTAGAGTTCCTCTTCGATCAGCACGTTAGTCATAGCGAGGGCTAAGGCCCCGTCAGTGCCCGGGCGGATGGGGATCCATTGGGCGCCGACCTCGCGGGCCGTGTGGTTGCGCTGCGGATCGATGCAGACTACCTGGGCGCCGCGGAGCACCGCCTTCTTGATCTGCTCGTGTGCGAGCGGTGGCGAGTCGGTGGCGGGGTTGGCGCCCCAGATCACGATGAGCTCGGCGTTCTCGATATCGTGATCCATGGTGTGGTAGTACTCGCCGAGGGTGACGTGCGGCGCGATCATGGCGAACGACACGTAGCAGAGTGCTCCGACGCCCAATGTGTTGGGCGAGCCGAAGGGGAAGAGCACGCTGGAGGCGGAGGAGATCGCCACATCTGCCGGTTGGAACACGTCACACAGCGCCAGCTCGAAGCTGCCACGCCCCGTGTAGATGGCCGCCGTCTCGGGTCCGTACCTGGCCTTCAGGTTCTGCAGCTTCTCGACGGTGATCTCGAACGCCTCATCCCAGGTGATGCGCTCAAACTGGTAGGTGCCCTTCGGTCCCTTCCGGCGCAGCGGGTGCTTGAGACGATCGGGGTCATGTACGATCTCCGCCGAATGGACCCCGTTGGTGCAGATCATCCCCAACGGGTGATCCTGCGGGCGTACGCTCTGGATCTTCCCGTCCTCCAGCGTGACGGTCACCCAGCAGCCGGCCGGGCAGATCCCGCAGAGGCCGTCTTTCTCTTGCACAAGAGAACTGGACACCGCCTGTTGACGGCTGGTTGTAGCGTCATGCATGAGTCATCGAGTCATGGCTGCGAAGGGGGAACGTCGAAGCACCGAATCGTCACTGCGTTCGAGGAGCAGCAGCGCGAACCACTCCTTTTGGTCGGTGTAGACCCGCCG
>CANPVY010000232.1 GCA_947581845.1 uncultured bacterium
GCAGACCCGGGTCAAGAATTGGAGCCGGGTCGCTAAAACCAACTTCGCTCGTCGGTCCCCCGGCGCCTCCCCGGTGCAGAACTCCGATCGCTTCTCAGCGACCTGCTAGGCAGCTCAACCAAAAAGTCAGGGGCCGGCGCCATAGGCGACCGACCCCTTCACTCAGCGGAGTCATAGGTGGGATATGTAGAAGGGAAAGCCGTCCAGTGCCATTTGGACAGCGAGGAACCGAGCGCCTGTCAAGCCGCAGCCATGGCGCCCGGGCCCTGCGTGTCTCTCCCTCAGCGGTCTCCGCCGAGCGCGCTGTCCCCCCCTCTCTACGTGTTAGATGCCGACCGACCCCGAAGGGTTGCCGGCGGCTTGCCCGGCGCGCCTCATCTCAAGAACGCTCGCAGCGGACCCGCGGTTCCTGCGGAGCGTGAGCCGCAGCTCAGTAGGTTTTGCCAGGCGCAACCAATGAACCGATCATTGAGCATCGGCACTCTTACACTTCTTCAGGGAGAGACAAGCGATGGACTTCGAGCTTGAGCGCACCTTTGAGATCCTCAGGCAAACGCCGCGCACGTTACGCTCGCTGCTGGGCGGATTGTCAGAGGAATGGATCAGGGTCAACGAGGGACCCGATACCTGGAGCGCCTTCGATATCGTCGGTCATTTGATCCACGGCGAGGAGACCGACTGGATCACACGCCTCAAGATCATCCTCGAGCACGGCGAGGCGAGAACCTTCACGCCCTTCGACCGCTTCGCCATGTTCCAGAAGAGCAAGGGCAAAACGCTGGCGGAGCTGCTGGACACGTTCGAGGCGCTACGCCAGGAGAACCTGCGGACGCTGGAGCAGCTGAACCTGCAGACCGCGCAGCTCGAGCTCACGGGTATGCATCCCGAACTGGGGCGCGTGACGCTGCGGCAGCTGTTGGCCACATGGGCGGTCCACGACCTGGGGCATATCTTCCAGATCTCGCGCGTGATGGCGAACGCCTACGCTGCCCAGGTTGGACCGTGGGAGGCGTACCTGCGGGTTCTCAGGAGCTAGCGCTGGACCACTGAGGTGGTGCCGGGGTTCTTGCTGTCCCGGCGCTACCTACCCGCGCTTATAGAGCCCGACCAGCTGGCCCTCTGCCAGGATGTGGCCCTCCATCGCCCGCAGCAGATCGGCCTTGCTCGCACCCGCCGGCAGCCCCGGCTCGATGTCGAGCGCGTACAGCTTAAAGAAGTAGCGGTGCGGTTTCCCAGGAGGCGGGCACGGACCTCCGTAGCCGCTCCGCCGAAAGTCGTTGACTCCCTGCTTCGCACCCTCCGGCGTGACCTCACTGGGCGGCACGCCCTCGGGCAACTCGGAGAACTTGGGCGAGAGGTCGTAGAGCACCCAGTGGACCCAGGTGCCGGCCGGCGCGTCTGGATCGTCGCAGATGAGCGCCAGGCTCTTCGCCTCGGCGGGCACGTTCGTCCACGTAAGCGGCGGCGAAACGTCCTTACCCTCGCAGGTGTGCTGGACCGGGATGAACGCTCCCTCCTCGAACGCAACGCTGGTGAGCTTCATCGACATGGCGGTACTCCTCGGATCACTTGGCTCGGGCGCCCGGCCGGGTAACCGACCGGGCGCTCTCACGATCTCGCGCCGCTATCGCGTCAGCGCGAGCTACCGGAACCCATCGAGGTGAGCTCCTTGTTGCCCATGCCGCCACCCATCGCCGCCGGTAGCCGTAACTCCCTGAGCACGATGTGGTGTGGCGCCTGCGTCATGACGTGAATCGTAGAGGTGCCGGCCTCATCACCATCGAGAGGTACGAGCTCCACCACGAACGTCTCGAACGTGCCAGCCGCGCACTCGGCCGTCTCAACCCCCCTCACCGTGAGCTGCATGGGCCGCACCCGCTGTCCTTCCGGGTCGAAGCTGCGCAGCGTCGTCTCATAGCCCTCGGCCAGCGGCAGACCCGCTACGGACATCTCTAACCCGGCACCACCTGCGAAGACCGGTGCAGCGAGCTCCACGTTGACAGGCTGCATCTGACCTGGCATGCCGATCTCGCCTGTGATCGCCATCTCGCTGTAGTTGAGCTTGATCATACCCATACCGCCCACCGTGCGGCGGACCGGTGCCAGCGTGGCCCGGTCCAGTTCGAGCGAGTCGATCACCGTACCCATGGGCAGCGTCGACACGTCGATCACCCGCCACACCTCGCGGCCGTCAACGGTCGCGGGTTCGATCGTCCGGGTCTCCTGGATGGCCAGCTCCTGGCCCATCACCTGCAGCGTCCTCGTGTAGCCGAGCGTGCCCGCCTGTATCACGCTGCCCCGCGCAACGGGCAGCGGCGCCGTCTCCGCCTCGGCAGCGGCCAGGCTGATCTCCGGTAGCACGACGGTATTCACATCGACGGTCAGCGCCGCCAGCCTGGCAGCGAGAGGCTCGGGCATCTCCTCCTGGTAACGACCGAGTAGATGGTGGGCGAAGAACTGCTCCATGGCTACAGCCACCGCGAGGCGGTTCTCCTCGCCGGCGAACCCGTGTCCCTCGTCGGGCGCAAGCATATACTCGACCTCACGGCCCAGGTCGCGCAGCGCCACCACGATCTGCTCCGACTCGACCTTGTTCACACGCGGGTCGTTCGCCCCCTGAATCACCAGCAGCGGCACCGTGATCTGCTCCGCCGAGAACAGCGGCGACTGCGCCAACAGCCGCTCACGGTCCTCGGGGTCGTCCGGGTCGCCGACACGGATGTCGAACATCTTCTTGACGGGCGCCCAGTAGGGCGGAATCGACTTGAGCAGCGTGATCAGGTTCGATGGGCCGACGTAGGAGATGCCCGCCGCGTAGACATCCGGCGTGAACGCCACTCCGGCCAGGGTCGCGTAACCGCCGTAGGACCCACCGAAGATGCCCACCCGGTTGGGGTCCGCGATTCCCTCTTCGATCAGGTACCTCACGCCGTCCGTGATGTCGTGCTGCATGATGCCGGTGCCCCACTCGTTGTTCCCGGCGTTCAGGAACGCTTTGCCGTAGCCCGTCGAGCCCCGGAAGTTCGGCTGCAGCACTGCGTAGCCACGGTTGGCGAGGAACTGGGCGTACGGGTCGTACCCCCACATGTCGCGCGACCACGGGCCGCCGTGCGGCAAGATGACCACCGGCAGGTTGCTCGCCTCGGCGCCCCGCGGCACGGTCAGGTAGGCAGGGATCTCCACGCCGTCGCGCGCCGTGTAGCGGATCGGCTTCACGAAGGCGAGGTGCTCGCTGGGCAGCTCCGGGCGGGAGCGGTAAAGCAGCTCGACCTCTTCGGTGTCCTGGTTGTAGAGGTACATCGAACCCGGGTCGACATCGCGCGTGACCGCGACCAGCACCAACCGCTCATCCTCAGTCGAGGAACCGATATAGAGCTCACCCTCCGGCAGCTTCTCACGAAGTACTTCCAGAGCGTGTTCGACCTCAGCGGTCTTCGGGTAGATGCGCACCCGGTCACCGACATAGACCGTGGCGATCAGTTCCTCCGTGGCGTCCGAGAACGCTGTGCCCCCGAAGTCCACCTGATTCTCGGGGTCCGACTCGACGAACTCCTCCGCGCTGGTCTCCGGGTTGAAGAGGATGAGCCGTGCCAGGTCGATGTCCTCACCCTTGTTGGTGACCATGTAGACCCGCTGGCCATCCTTGTGGAAGCGGACCGGCCCACAGCTCTCCTCGCTGCTGCAGGAGTAGACCTCCGTGAGCGTCTCGCCGTCCACACGCAGGACGTGCGTTCCGCCCTCGGGACCGACCTTGACCGCCAACCGCACGTTGCCCGCAAGGTCGGTCTCCCAGCCAGCGATGCTCTCGGTGTTCTGGATGATCAGCTCGCGCTCGCCCGTGTTCACGTCGACCCGGTACACATCGTGGACCTGCGGATCACGATCGTTCAGGCCAATGATGATCTTGTCCGGCGTTGCCTCCGGCACTGCGTAGATGCGGGCCTGCACGTTCTCGTACGGCGTCAGGTCGCGCACTGGCGGCACACCCGTGGCCTCTTCCGCAGGAGCAGCGGGATCCACGGCGTAGACGTGCCAGTTCTCGTCGCCCGCCTTGTCCTGCTCGTAAAGCACGTAGCGGCTGTCCTCGCTCCAGAAGTACTCGAACACCGGCCGCTCAGTGTCGGCGGTGATCGGGCGCGCCGCCTCGAACGGCTCCTCGGTCCGCTTCACCCAGATGTTCATCACGTCCCTGTACGGCTTGCGGAACGAGATGAACCGCCCGTCCGGCGAGATCTGGGCGCCGCTGATCTCCGGGTCGCCGAAGAACAGCTCGCGGTCGATGAGCGGCGGCAGCTGCTCCAGGTAGGCCGTGTTCGGCTCCTGGGCGATGGCCTGGCCCGATGCAGCCAGTATTCCCAGCGCGACACAGCCAATGAGGATGCGTCTCATGCTAGCCTCCTGCTGGCGGTATTCTTGATCGGATTTCGCTGATCCGAGTTGCCAGATTGTGTCAACTCAAGAGAGGGTCTGCGCGGTCGGTGCGCAAGCACCGGCCCTGTGGACAGGCGACCCGCGATACGGCCCCGGCCAGGTCAAGAGGCGAAGGGATGTGGCTGCCCCGCTCTGCCCGAACCTCGTCTCAGTCAACCCACCAGACCGGCACGGCGCACCCGGCTCCTGAAGGCATAAAGAGACCGGGGTGGCACCATCGTTGTCGGTGCCACCCCGGTCCAGCTTCGTGGGGGTTCACCCTCAGCTGCCGCCGGCTTGCAACGCCTCGCTAAGGTCCACCAGCCACAGCGAGCTACCCCGCACCCTCCGGCTGCTGTAGGCGATGTGGCGACCATCCGGCGACAGGACGAAGTCCCACGTTTCGCCCGGGTCATCACGAGTCAGCGCCACCGGGCTCTGGTCTGGATCGACCGGCATGAGCCACACGTTGGCGTCGAATCCGACGGCCAGGATTCCCCGGCTGTCCGGCAGCCAGACGTTGTCCCAGTAGGCAAGCATCGAATCGCCGACGTATCTGGGCTCACCGAGCAGCTCGCCTGATTGCGAGACTTGCAGGAACATAATCCTTGATCCCCAGTCATATCCCCAGTTATCGGTGTCGGAGTCGCGGACGCCGTAGTACGTCGTAGCGATCCAGTGGCCGTCGGGAGACCACAAAGTGGGGCCGATCGACCCGTCGAGGCGTATCAGCTCGCGAGCCTCACCCTGTCCCACGTTTGCTGTATAGAGCCTGGTCCCAACGCCCTCGAGGTGCTTGGCAAACAAGATCCGATCGCCGTGAACGTCGAACTCGTCAGGGGCGTCTTGCCCGAAGGACCAGACGAGTCGTGAAGGCCCCTCGGGAGGAGAGGCACGAAGTTCGTACATATCGCCCCGCTTCTCGACGTAGACAAACTCCTCGCCGTCCCGGAAGTCGTTGCCCCGTCGCCCCATTGCATCGGTCAAATGAGCCGCACCGGACAGCTCCCAAGTGCGCCCGTCCTCAAGGCTCAATACCTTGAGTGTCGACGGCCTTGCCTCCGAATGCGGGTCTCCCGCCGCGTAGAGCATGTGCTGACCATCCGCCGAGAAGACCGGCGTGAAGCCCGGAGTCCATTCTTGAACGGGGCCCACCCACCAGGCATCCTCGGGCAGCTTGAACTGACGCATCGGGCCGCCGTCCACCGGGGCGAAGAACAGAACATCCTCGCCGTCCAGCGCGGTCTCGAGCAGAACTCGCTCGCCATCGGAGACCCACGCCAGCGGCTCGTCTCTAGCCGAACCCTCGGTTAACGTGCGAGCCGGTCCACCATCGACGGGTAGGATGCGTATCGGAGTTACGACGTCTCCCTTATCGGCGGGGAACACCAGGTCTTCCCTGTTGATCAAACCTGGATTGATGCCGGCGGGCAGCGAGAAGCGGGCAACCGAGCGACCGTCCAGCGTTGCCAGGTCCCAGAGCGTGGGGCCCAGGCGCGAGTTACCATCGACCTTGCGCGTCACGTAGAGGTTGTCACCGAATACGAAGAGCCTGGGATAGCCCGCCCCCCTAGCCACCGTATCGGTCGTCTGCCCATCCAGCGAAACCCGGACGAGCCCGAACCCGGTGGGCCGCGACACGAGAACGGCGTAGTAGAAGCTCTGCCCATCCGGGGCCCAAATCGGTCTTGTAGCGTCGGCTTCCCCTACGGTACGCGCAACGCCGCCCGTGCTCGGCACAATTCTGATCACGCGAGCCCCTCGCTCGTTCGTCGGCGTGTAGGCGATCCACCTCCCGTCGGGCGAGACATCGAGGTAGGCGCTGCTGCTCTCGAGTGTGACCTGTCGAGGTGGCCCGGTGGGCCGTCCGCTCTCCTTGTCTATCAGCAGTGTCATGATCCCCCAAGGGCCGGGCCGATCGGAGCGGAAGGCGATCCGGTCGCTGCCGGGGAACCAGACCGGGCCGTCGTCCCTGTGAGCGCCGCCGGTGAGGCGAGCGGGCTCTCCGCCAGCTGTCGGTACGATCCAGAGATTGCTGCCTACGCCCCAATCGGTAGACGCGATGAACGCGATCCACCGACCGTCCGGCGACATCGTGGCCGAGCCGATCTCCATCGAATCCGTCCCGAAGATCCTCGTGAAGCGTGGCTCGATCCTTGGAACGTCTTGCCCGGAACCCGACTGCGCCCACAACCGTGAACCACTACCCATCACAGCGAGTCCGAGCACCAATGCGGTGCCGACTAGTTGGCGGGCAGCGGGCAACATAAGCCTCAAATCAAACATCGTGATCCTCCTGGAAATCTGGGCTCGGGGTCAGATCGAATGCTCCGAAGGCTTGGAAGGGCAAATGAGATGCCAGAGGCGTGAGTGAGGCGGATTCCCTGCAGGCTCAACGAAATCGCCGTTCAACGGCCTTTAGTGCAGCGCCCGGATGGCAACGTGACGTTGCCATCACTGTAACACCTCGTTACCGCGTCACGTCCAGATCGTGCTTTTCGACCAAGCGGTCGAGGCGCGGCCGCGAGATACCCAGGATGCGCGCGGCTTGCCGCTTGTTTCCCCCGGTCTCACGCAGGATCCGCTGAACGTGGGCGGCCTCGACGGCTTCCAGGGAATCGTCCCGTGGCTCCTTGGTTCCCTCGTTCCGGCGGCCGCCCGCGATTGCGCCGAGCGCAATCTGGTCGGCACCGATGATCGTGCCACGGGCTAGGACTGCGGCTCGAGTAATGGTATTCTCCAGCTCGCGAACGTTGCCTGGCCACTCATACGTTTCGAGCAACTTCATCGCATCATCGGAGACGCCGTCCAACTCACGGTGAAGCTTGCGGCCGATCTTGCCCAGCAGGTGCCTGGCGAGGGGTGGAACGTCGCCTTTCCGTTCCCGCAGCGGCGGCACCTGGATCTCGACGACCTTCAAT
>CANPVY010000233.1 GCA_947581845.1 uncultured bacterium
CCTCTCGACCTTCGTGCTCGGTATCCACTGGCTGGCCGACATCATCGCAGGGCTCGCCGTCGGAACCCTCAGCGTGGTGCTGGCGTTGCGTCTCAATGAGCGCGTAGCCGGTCCCGCTGTGCCTGCGCGTCAGCCGTTCACAGTGAAGATGGGAAGAGTAACGCTTACGTGCCTGGCAGCTGTCCTGTCCCTGGCTTCCAGTGTGTCCGCGGCTCCCCAGCACGAGGTGACCTTCATCGAGGTCGCGCTGGACGAGGAGACCCGGAGGGCGGACGGGCAGCTTCGAGCCTACCTGGAGGAGAAAGCCGGCATCGTAGCCGTGTCGGAGCGACCCATGGAGTATGACGTGGTCATTGACAGGCTTGCCGGCTGGGACGTGGAGAGCAAAGGCGACTTCCTGGCTCGTATGACGCCCTATGCGCTGGTCGCCGCTGAGCTGTTAGGCACCGACCTGGAGATCTTGGCCACCTATGTGAGCCGAGCTACCGGGAGCACGACGTATCACTCCTACTTCGTGGTCAACCAGGACCGTTTCAGCTACACGCCCGAGCTGGCCACTCTCGTCGAGTTCCTGAAGGATCAGGAGTCGCCGGCGAGCTTCATCTACCACAACAGATTCAGCACATCGAGCTATTTCCTGCCCGCGCTCTTCTTCCGCGAGCACGGCATCTTCAACATGGCCCAGTCAACGGAATACCATACGGCCATTCACTCGAAGAAACTGGGAAACAGCAGCTCAGACCTGGTGAGGGGGGTGGCGGCGGGCCAATACGACCTGGCGGCAGTGTGGGATGGGACGAAGACGAAGTTCGAGTCGCCGGGCGATCTGTACGAGGAATACGGCAGCCGGGTGCATTTCGTTCAGCTGCCTACAGAGCTGCCAAACGATTTGCTGGTCGCATCCGCTGCTATGGACTCGAGTATCCTGACCAGGATCAGGGTTGCCATCGACTCGATGGCACCGGATCAGATCGATGAGGGTGACTTCCTGACGTGGCGGAACATCAACGAGGCGCCGGATGCACGTAGGGCGCTGGCCAACTTGCGCTGGTTGGCCAGAGAGCGGCCGGCGCCGGTGACCGTGGATGTACGGGCTTCGAGCACCGATGAGACGCCAGTGCCGCAAGAGTATCTGGAAGCCGCCCGGCAGGCCGTACGTCTCTCCGGGACGGAGTTCGTCAACTACGACGGCGATTTCCACGCACACCGCGACTACATCTGGACTCTGAGTCCGATACACGACGGTGCTGTCCTGGTTACGAGCAGGATCGCCGGCTCCGACATCGATGACCAGGAGTTCCAAATCAGTTTCAGGGACACAGAGGACCTCACCAGGCGGATCGGCAACCTGATACACACACGGCTGCACCGCATTCGCTACGTCTGGCCCTACAGGACGGAGCATCCGACGGTGATCCGTGACGTCGGTTTCAACATGCCCCTTGATGCTAGTGTCAAAGTCCGCAAGATCACGTGGTTGGACGCACCGCGGAATCTGTTTCTCGAAGACGCGGAGTTCGATGCGAATGTCAGCCATGCGGACTTCTACAAGTTCGAGCTCTACCCGGACTTCGCCACAGCTAGCGGCGACGACGTCTTCGGATTCGATGCGATGAGCAACGTCTCGTATCGAGTGATTCTGGTGAGAGAGGTTCGGGAGAGGGCGATATTTCGGATCCTGACCGTCGTCTTCGTCGTGCTGCTCGCCACCGCCGCCCTGGCTGCGCTAGCGGACCTGCGCCGCAGGAAACCTGAGGTGACCAGCGGACCCTGACTGTCCTAGCTTCGCTGGTCTCAGCCCTTCAATACCTGCCGGGAAGCGTGATACCCCGGCGCGCCGGTTACGCCGCCCCCCGGATGTGCGCCTGCCCCGCAGAGGTACAAGCCCGAGATCGGTGTGCGGTAGCGAGACCAACCCGGCACAGGTCGCAAGAACAGTATCTGGTCGAGCGTCATCTCGCCGTGATAGATGTTCCCCTCCGTCAGACCCAAAGTCGCCTCCAGATCCAGAGGTGTGAGGACCTGCCGATGGAGGATGGCCGATTCGATGTTGGGCGCGTAGCGGGTCAGTGTCTCGACGACCCGGTCGCCCAGTGTCTCGCGCTTCGCCTCGTCCCAGACGCCGTCTCTCAGATGGTAGGGGGCGTATTGAACGAGGACCGACATGATATGCTTGCCTGGAGGCGCCAGGCCAGGGTCTGCCAGCGACGGGATCAGCGCCTCGAGGTAGGGTTCGTGCGACAGGTCCCCGTGCTTCGCGTCGTCGTAGGCCCGTTCCAGATAGGCGATGCTGGGACTGATGGAGATGAGACCCCGCAGCACGCTCTCCTCGCCTGGCGCAGAGCTGAAGTTGGGTAGCTCGCCCAGCGCCAGATTCACTCGGGCAACGCCGCCTCGGTACTTGATGTTGCGGACCGCGCGCAGGAAACTTGGATCCAGGTGGACAGGATCCACCAAGTCGAGGAAGGTTCGCCTCGGATCGGCGCCCGATACAACGCGAGTAGCTGCGATCTCTTCTCCGCTCACCAGGGCGACACCTGTGGCGCGACCGTCCTTTATCACCACTCGCTCCACCCTGGTATTGGTTTTGATCTCGGCACCGTGTGCTCGCGCCGCCGCCTCGAGGGCCTTGGTCAGATTCCCGACGCCCCCGCGCACGCGTGCCGCACCTCGTAGGGCGCCGTCGCGGATGCCCACATGGTGGTGAAGGAAGAGGTAGGTCGTGCCTGCCGCCATCGGGCCCTGGAAGATCCCGGTGATGCCTGCAGCTCCCAGCACGCCCTTCAAGAGATCGGTCTCGAACCATTCATCGAGCAGCTCCCTGACTGTCATGGGAAGCAGCCGCAGCACCTCCATCATCTCCCGTCGCCCGAGGCGTCGCAAACGTCTGCGCACTCGCAGCAGCTTCCACAGATCGCTGGTCTTGCGTGAGAGCACGTCGGGCGGCGGCTGGCGGTACAGCGATTCCAGAAAGGCGGCCCCCTCGGTCACCAAGGCGGTGAACGCTGGCCACCTGTCCGCATCCGCCTTCGAGTGCTGACGGATCGCCTCGACCGAGTCCTTGGGCTGTCGCCAGAGCAGCAGCTGACCGCCGTCCAACGTCGGTGCGAAGACCGTCGGGTCGCAGGGCATGAGTTCGAGCCCGCGCCTCTCGAGTCGCAGGTCTCTGACGACGGCCGGGTGTAGCCAGCCGATGTGGTGAGCCGCGGTGTCGAACGTGAAGCCAGGGAAGACCTCTTCGCTGACCACAGCGCCGCCCACCAGTTCCCGGCGCTCCAGCACCAGGACCCGCAGCCCGGCCCTGGCCAAATACGCTGCCGCGACCAGGCCATTGTGCCCGGCGCCGATGACGATGGCATCGTAAGCGTCGTTCATCGCTACAAGTCCCTCAACATTTCCAGGGCAGCCAGGCGACCTGAGGCGCCCGAGATGCCACCACCCGGGTGGGTGCCGGAGCCGCACTGGTAGAGGTTTCTGAGCGGTGTGCGATAGTCGGTCCACGGCGGCGCCGGTCGCAGGAAGAGCAGCTGGTGCAGCGTGAGCTCGCCATGGAAGATGTTGCCCTCGGTGAGCCCGTACACCTCCTGCATGTCCCACGGCGTGACGACGCAACGGTGGAGGATCAGATCTTTGAGGTTCGGCGCGTACTCGGACAGCGTGTCGACCACCGCGTCACCGAACGCATCGCGTCGCTCGTCGTTCCAGCCGCCTTCCAGTGCGAACGGCGCGTATTGCACGAAGATGGACATCACGTGTTTGCCCGGCGGTGCCATGCCGGGGTCGATCATCGAAGGGATGATGATGTCCATGTAGGGACGTCGCGAGAAATTTCCGTGCTTGGCATCGTCGTAAGCGCGCTCCAGATACTCGATACTCGGACTGATCGATATCGCACCTCGTAGATGCGGACCGTGTCCCGGCAGGCAGGTGAAGTTCGGAAGGCCGTCCAGGGCCAGATTCACCTTGCCTGAGGAGCCGCGGATCTTGAAGCGGCGGATGGAATCGACGAATTCGCTCGGCAGCTCCCCCGGCTCCACCAGCTTGAGGAATGTGACTTTCGGATCGACTGCCGAAACGACAGCACGCGCACGGATCTCCTCGCCGCTGTCCAGCACTGCCCCGACGGCTCGCCCGTTCTTCACGATGACCTGCTGGACCGGGGCCTCGGTGCGGATCTCCGCTCCCAGCCGCCGGGCCGCCGCCGCGATGGCTTCGGCGACTGCCCCTGTTCCGCCCTTAGGGAAGCCCCACGCTCGGAACACGCCGTCGATCTCACCCATGTAATGATGAAGTAGCACGTAGGCCGTACCGGGTGAGCGGGGACCCAGGAAGGTGCCGATGATTCCACTGGTCGACATCGTTGCCTTCAATGGCTCGCACTCGAACCATTCATCCAGGAAATCGGCCGAGCCCATCGTCATCAGTTTGCAGAGGGCGTAGAACTGCTCTGCACCCAGGTCCTGAAAGTGTTTTCCGATTCTGGCAAGTGAGAGCAGATCTTTCGGGTTGAGCGAGGTCGGATCTGGCGGCACGATGCCTAGGATCGGCTTGACCGCGAACGCCAGCTGGTACATCAACTTGCCAAAGTCATCGTAGGTGTCCGCATCCTTCGGGGAGTGGCGGTACAGCTCGCGCCGGGTCTCATCATGGTCGGCCCAGCGCACGAGGTAGTCGCCGTCCGGCAAGGGCGTGAGCGTACTCTCCAGTGGCAGGATCTCCAGGCCATGCCTCGGCAGCTCCAGCTCGCGGATGATCTCTGGGCGCAAGAGGCTCACGACGTACGATAAGATCGAGTACTTGAAGCCAGGGTAGATCTCCTCCGTTACAGTGGAGCCCCCCAACAGATGGCGTCGCTCCAGCACCAGAACCCGCTTGCCTGCCCGGGCCAGGTAAGCCGCGTTGACGAGCCCGTTGTGGCCTCCGCCGATGATCACCGCGTCGTATCGCTTGGCCGCACCCATGATCAGGCTCGCTTTCTTTCCGGGTCGAAGAAGGGAGTATCTACAACGCGCGCCAGCGCTCGCTTCCGCTGATGCTCCACCGTGACTTCCATCGCCACCTGAGTGCCGCGCTCCGCATACCCCGAGCGCAGATGCGCGAGCGCGATATACTTCTTCAGCGTCGGCGACCAGCAGCCGCTGGTCGCATAGCCGATCTGTCTACGATGGGAGTAAACAGGTACGCTGGTGCGCCAGGCTGTGCCGGGAAGCTCCGGAGGTAGACCGAACTTCTGGTACAGTGCCTCAAGTGAGTCCCACTGGATCTCCAGACCCTTGAGCTGCCAGGCCGGGCCACGGCGCCACTCCTGCAGCAGGGCGGTGCGCCCCACGAAACCGCCCTTCTCCAGCTTGACCGTCCATCCCAGCCCGAGCTCGAACGGTGATGACTTCCGGGAATCGATGATCGCCCTGTGCGCTGGGATGTAGTCGACTCCCGGCAGGAGCAAGCCAGCCTCGATCCGGGCGATATCCAGGGCCAGTATCCCGGCAGGAGTGATCCCGTACGGCTCACCGCCCTCTATGAGAGCATCCCAAAGCCGCACCGCAAACTGGGCATCGACCCAGATCTCATAGCCGAGATCGCCCGTGTACCCCGTGCGCGAGATCGTCACCGGGATATCGCCCACGCGGCTGAAGGTGAGGCGGAAGAACTTCACTTCGTCCAGCTCGGCGTCGCAGACGGACTTGAGGATCTCTCTTGAGTTGGGTCCCTGCAGAGCCAGGGCTGCCGTCGAAGAGGATACATCCTCTAGCGTCACTCTCAGCCCCATCGCGGCGTCGCTGAGCCAACGCAGGTTCGGCAGGTTCGTCGTCAGCCGGAAGACGTCACGATCGAGGCGCTGAAGCGTGCCGTCATCCATGACTTTTCCTGCCTCGTCACACCAGGTAGTG
>CANPVY010000234.1 GCA_947581845.1 uncultured bacterium
CGCCGCGCGCGAAATAGCGCTGCTCATCGAATGGGCCATAGTTCGGCAAGTAGCGCTTCCGGTAACGCGCCGCCACCTGCCCACCGGCGATGACGGCCGCCGTGTTGAACAGGTCGTCGCAGAGCTCGGGGAACCCCACCACAGCCACGAGATCCTTGACCTCGGCAGCCAGATCACTCAGGGCAGCCTCAGCCCGCTCGGCGAAGTACGGCTTCAAGAGCAGGTCCTCAGGTGGGTAACCCGTCAAGGTAAGCTCCGGAAACAGCGCGAGGTCGGCTCCAAGCTCGCGCACGTGGGCCAGGCTCTCGCGGATTCGCTCGACGTTACCCGCGATGTCGCCAACCACGATGTTGCGCTGGCACAGTGCCACGCGCAGGACTCGATCCTCTCCGGGAGGCGCTTTGGCCATGATGGACTCCCGTCCCTTGCTGGCAGCTATCTTACCGAACCTCCAACAATCTGCAGGCGACAGCCCGCGGCGCAATCGCTGCCCGACCTGGCGCGTCTAGCTCCAACAGTGCATTCTATATAGACTTCCCTTGCCGCTAAAGGGCGTTGCGCCATAGTCCGCAACACGCCGCTGGGAGGCCTAGCGATGGCCGCGAGCAAACCTACCCCGGACACGAGCCCCAATTGGGCCGTCGTCGGGCTAGGGACACTCCTGCTGATGCTCGTCGTCGCCGCCGTTCCTGATATCGTCCTGCGCGCTATAGCGGCAGCGATCATCATGGGAGGTACCTTCTATCTCGCCCAGTCTCGCGAGGAGCTGCAGGTCGAGAACCCGCTGTTGGAGCAGCTTCGGACCCACAAGACTGAGGGACTCGATCGTCGCAAGTACGGGCGCCTTCGCAGCCGCACCGACCGCCTGCTGGACCAGGTCCGCCAGATGAACCGCATCGCGATCGAGGGGCGGGAGGGTAAACTCTCTCCACGCCATGCCCACGCCGAGCTCGATCGCATCGCGGCGCTGATGCGCGACACCATCGACGAAATCCGCAAGTCGGCCGGCGTGCCGACACCGATCGAGGAGCTCGGTGCCCGGGGGAGTAAGGCGGCACAGCCGCAGGTCGTGCTCCCCAAAGCGTCGCGCGAAGGGCCGGCGAGCGAGGAAGCCCCGGCCAGTGTGCTGCACGAGGCGGCGGCTGAGGAGTACGAGGCCGATGAAGCGGACCGGATGCTCGATGAGCTGGAGGCCCAGGCGGAGGCGGAGAGCGCGGCGCGTGTCGAGGGGCAAGAGGAGCTACAAGAGGATGAGGCAGAGCCCGAGAGCGAGAAGGCCGGCGAGCTGATGGACTCTAGCGCCGACGAGGAGGAGGAAGAGGAGCCCGAGGAGGACGAAGAGGAATCCGAGGAGGATGAAGAGGAGAGCGAGGAGGACGAAGAGGAATCCGAGGAAGGCGAAGACGGCTCAGAGAAGACGCGTTGACTCCGAACAACCTGCGCACTGAAAGCTCCACGGCCCTGGCTTCCCCACCTCTCTAGTCTGAGACCGAACCCTGGCAACCGCTCACCGTCAGCTCCTGCCTCAGTGCGGCTCCGCCGCCAGCGAGACGTACTGAGCGATGAGATCGAACAGCTCCTCCAGATCCTCGCGCAGCCCGGCAGCATCCGGACCGCTGAGACGTTGCAGCCGCTCATCCACGCGCGTCCTCAGCGCCAGCGCCTGCTGGAGGGCGGCATCCGGATCGAACGCTTCTGCCTCCGCTGGCAGCTCCGGCTCTGCACCCAGGATCGCCAGGTGCAGGGCCGTCTGCGCCTCACTCACCGCCTGCGCCCGCACCGAGCTGTCGTGCGTCTCGAGATAGGTGCGCAGGGCGTCGAAGACTGGACCGAATCCCTGGGCCATACCCCGGATTCGCGCCGCCGGACGGACAAGCTGCGCGCGTAATGCCGCCGCCGCGCGGCGCACCACGCGGCCCAGCGCGCCATGATTGAAGGCGGCGGCTCGTTCGCGCAGGTGCCGGAGCGTGTGCGCCAGCGATTCGCCCGCCAGGCGCATCTGCTCGCTGTCGGCCTCAAGCATCGTCTTGCGCAAGTTCTCGCAGCGATCGAGCCTCTGCGTGGCCTCCGTCAGGAAATAGCGCTCGGTGGACCCTCCCTGCTCCTCGGCCAGCGGGCAGGCGACGACGTGCGGTCCCTCCGGGAAGAACAGATCGCTGACCCAGACCACCTGCCGCGAGCGCCGGACCTTGTCCATCACGCTTTCTTTGAGCCGGTCCACCTCGATGGCACGGCCACCGACCTGCGTGACTGAGGGCGCGCTAGGGCCGCCTGCACGCAGGCCCTCAAGCACCTCTCGGGCGTGACGGAAGACGGTCAGGTAGCCGGGACCGACCGTGGCGTTCAGGTCGGCGATCTGCAGGATGAGCTCTTCAACGGCACTCAGCGCTTTGTCCTCCGGCGTGAGTACCTCGACCCGCTCCAGCTCGCGCAGCCGCCGTATCTTGCGCAACATGGACTTCAGCGGCTCTCGGTCACGTGGATCGTTCTCAAGTCGCTCGACCGCATCCCCGAGGTCCACGATCAGCGCGTCCAGAACAGCGTGGGCCTCATCGCCAGCCACGTGACCCGCAGGCGCTCCACGCCCCTCGTTAACTGCTTCGGCTTCCGGTGTGACTGGCGTACCCCTGGGCACCGCAGTCAACGATTCGCTGACCTGACGCAGCCGCGCCTCGGCCTGCGCATCGCTCGCAGGCAGAGCCGCAACCACAGCGTCCAACTCCTGGATTACCGCCTGAACGGCGCTGGTCAGTTCGTCGGACACCGTCCGCTTGCCAGCGATCAATTGGACCGCAGTCTTCTGTAGGGCTGTCGCGGCGTGGATCACCGGCTCGTGGTCGGCCAGCACTGCGGCGTGCTGCAGCCGCCGGCAGGCGCGCCGGACCCCGTCCACGTCGGGTCCACCTTCGGCGCTCATCGCCCGGTGGAGCCGATCAACGTACTTGCGCGCGTCAGCGGCGAATATCTCGAGTATGCTGGGACTCATGGGTGCCCGAACCCCGGGGACAGCGTGGGCTGGGTTAGCCGGCCGCCGCTTCCTCCCCCTCACCCTCAACCTCCTCATCGCTCGGAGAGATCTGTCCAGCCGTGGTGCGGATCTCCGCGATGAGGTCCTTCAACCGCTCCTCGATCCGGTCCATCTCGCGCAACGCCTTCTCGCGGCTGCGGAAACCGCGCTCCGCGTCCACCGCCATCCAGTTCAGCCGACGGATCTCATCGAGCAGCTGCTGCACCTGAGATCGCAGCCGCACGAAGCGACGCTTGTGCACTCGCTCCGCCGGCGACTGCGTTACTAGCTCAACGACTCCCAGCCGCGCCGACGCCCAGACGATTGGCGCGAGCAGCAAGAGGCCGAGGCTGAGTCGCGCCGTTGGCTCTTCAACTGCGAGGAGAACGGCGACGTCCGCGGCGAGCGCGATGAACAGGATGACGGCTTCAAGAGTTGGACGACGTGGCATTCAGGGCCTCCGCCTCGTAAGTGAACGGTCCAGCCAAGCTTGATTTGCGGTGTCTAGCACCGAGTGTGGCGGGGAGTCCGGAGTGCCGGTCAACTTGGTAAAGCTAGACAAAAAGCCACATTTACGCCAGAATCCGGCACGCGACAGCCCAGGAGCTCGCCCGCAGCCTGCAGCAGGAACTCGAGGAGGCCCTCGCCGACCTGCACGGCGGCGCTTCCCGCGCATGGATCCGCGCCGTACACCGGCCAACCCGCCTGGAGGCCGGCACCTCCTTTCGCATCTCCTCTCGCACCAGCGCTGCCCAGCCCATTGAGGTCGAACTCCCTACAAACCTGGCCATCGGCTACCTGGCCGACGAGGAGGCGGCGGTGGACGAATGGCGCTACTGGGTGCGCGCGCTCTGGGGTCGGCTGATCGCCTAGCCGCGTCAGCCGCCCTGCTCAGGAGCCGAGCACGTCTTCCACCTTGGCAACCGCACCCGCCCTGAGCTCCGAACACTCTGCCAGGAGGGTCGCGACTCCTTCACGCATCTCCCGTACGAACCCCTCATCGGCGATGTGCCGCAGGTTGATGCGTACGTTGTAAGCCGCCGCCTCGGCTCCCGCCTGGGCCATGTGTGCCCCGGTCCCCACATCGCTCACCATCTCGGGATCCGCCAGTTCCGCCATCTCCTTGCACAGCGCCAGAGCGTCCCGGCACAGCTTGGCGGTGCCGAGCGGAACTCGCGTCGCGACCTTGTATCCTTCCTCCAACGCCTGCGCACGCTCCGCCCGCTCAGCCTCGGTGTCCTTGGGCATGCGCATGGCCTCGATGACGGCATCGAAGGCCCGCGTGTCCTCGTCGACACCGGCAATCAGGGCGTCCTTGACCTGCTGAGCACGCTCCGCGATCGAGCACAGCTGCTCGTAGTGCGGATCGAACTCGCCTTTGCCGACCGACAGGTTGGCGACCAT
>CANPVY010000235.1 GCA_947581845.1 uncultured bacterium
CTTCCACCCTGCTGCGATTGGCCCGAGGCGCTGCGGACAGCAGTGGGTGGCCGCGGCTACCTGCTGCCCGGCGGCCACGAGTTCGACGGACGCGAGATCTCCGGCTTCGGTGATGCCGCACTGCGCGATGCTGCGCGCGAAGCTCAGACGAACGGTATCGAGGCCGTGGCGCTCTGCGGCGTCTTCTCACCGGTGAACCCGGCACACGAGGCCCGGGCCGCCGACTTGCTTCGGCAGGAGTGGCCGCAGCTCTCGGTCACTCTCTCGTCCGAGATCGGGCGGATCGGCTTGCTAGAGCGGGAGAACGCCGCGGCCCTGAACGCCGCGCTCAGCCGGATCGCGGATCGGGCGGTAGGGGCGATCCGCAGCGCCCTGGCGGACCTGGGGCTCGCCGTGCCCGTGTTCTTCAGCCAGAACGACGGCACGTTGATGGACGCCGCCTACGCGGCTCGCTACCCGGTGCTCGCCATGTCGTCCGGGCCGACGAACTCGATGCGCGGTGCGGCCTTTCTCGCGGGGATCGAGAACGCCGTGGTCGTTGATGTCGGCGGCACGAGCACTGACGTCGGGATCTTAGTCCAGGGCTTCCCACGGGCAGCGTCCACTGCGGTGAAACTCGCCGATGTGCGCACCAACTTCCGGATGCCCGACCTCATCTCGATCGCGCTGGGTGGCGGCTCGATCGTGCGGCGCGACCCGTTGACCGTCGGCCCGTCGAGCGTGGGGGCGCGGATCACGGAGGAAGCGATCGTGTTCGGTGGTGAGACCGTGACGGCCACCGACCTGGCGGTCGCGGCTGGCCGCGCCGAGATCGGCGACCCGGCGCGTGCCCGGAACCTGGATTCCGAACTCGTGGAACGCGGGCTCGCCGAGGTGCAGCGACGCGTGGAGGAGGCGGTGGACCGCGTGAAGCTGACCGCGGATCCGCTGCCGCTCGTGCTGGTGGGTGGCGGTAGCGTGCTCCTGGCCGACCGCCTGGCCGGTGCGTCGGAAGTCCAGCGGCCCGAGCACGCCGAGGTAGCGAACGCGATCGGGGCGGCTATCGCCCAGGTGGGCGGCGAAGTCGAGAAGGTCTATTCGCTGGAGCAGCTGAGCCGTTTCGAGGCGCTGGGGGCGGCCAAGCAGGAGGCGACCGCCCGGGCCGTGGACGCAGGCGCCGAGCCCGGAAGCGTCGAGGTGGTCGAGGTCGAGGAGGTACCGCTCACCTATCTGCCGGGCAACGCGACGCGAATTCGCGTCAAGGCGGTCGGAGAGTTGGGCGGGCGCGCAGGTGTCAACAACTAGAGTCGCCTATACGCAGAGCACGCACTCGGCGCACGGGAGAAACCAGGTACCACAGCCAGCCGCAGTGTCCCACGGGCCGGGAGTGGCAGCCAAGACGACTCGGAGCAACGGGAGACGACGATGCGCAACACGCACTGCGCGCTGAGGATCGGCCTCCTCGCCGTCCTCGTCCTCGCCGCCAGCGGTCCTGCAGCGCATGCGCAGGACCAGACGCTCATAGACCGGATCGATCACCGCCTCGAGAACGTGCGGGCGGATCTGATCGAGCTGCGTCGAGATATCCACCGGCACCCGGAACTCTCGGGTCAGGAGGAGCGGACCGCCGGGATCGTCGCGGCCCGACTGCGCTCGCTGGGTCTCGAGGTTCGGACGGGGATCGGAGGGCACGGCGTCGTGGGCATTCTGCGCGGCGCGATGCCGGGGCCGGTCGTCGCCTACCGTGCCGACATGGACGCGTTTCAGTCCAGCGCGCCGGATCCCGTGCCCTTCGCCTCGGAGACCCCGGGCGTCCGCCACATCTGCGGCCATGATATTCACACGACCGTCGCCCTCGGTATCGCCGAGGCACTCGCAGCAATCCGAGATGAACTGCCGGGGACAGTCAAGTTCATCTTTCAGCCCGCCGAAGAAAACGTGCAGGGCGCGGCGGCGATGATCGAGGAGGGCGTGCTGGAGGATCCCGCGCCCGAGGCGATCTTCGCGGTTCACTCCGCCCCACTCGAGGTCGGGCAGATCGGAAGCGTCGAAGGATTAGCGCTCCCCGGCCTTGACCGGGTCACCGTGACGCTTCGCGGCGAGGGCGACCTGAATGATGCCGCGCGCTCCTACTCCGGTGCGATCAACGCCGTCAGCACCAGTCGCAACGTCGCGCCGAGCGACTTCATCGCGGCTATGGTCTCTCGACCTCGGCCGGGCCGCGAGAGCGGGGAGTGGGTGATCACGGGCTTCGTGCGGGCCGCGAGCGCCGAAGCGCGCGCCCGCGCAAGAGCGGGGATCGCTGAGCGGCTCGCCGCGCTCCGCCACGACGGGATCTCGTACGAGTTCAGCTACCAGGAGCAGACTCTCCCCGACATGGTCAACGACCCGGAACTCGTACGCAGCACGCTCGAGACGCTCCGCTCCGTCTTGCAACCAGAGGGGCTGCTCGAGGTCAATCAGGTGACGCCGTACTTCAGCGAGGACTTCGCCCGCTACCAGCAGCACATCCCGGGCGCGATGTACTGGCTCGGCGTGTCGAACAGCGAACTCGGATACGTCGGCATGCCCCACAGTCCCGACTTCGTCGCCGACGAGGAGTCTATAATCGTCGGCGCTAAAGCGATGGCGGCGGTGCTGCTCGACTTCCTGATGAAGCACTGATCTGCCTGTCCGTCGGCCGGACGAGCCCGCCGCCCTTGACACACGGGCGCATCGTGACCTCACTACATGGGTAGGCGGCCGTCCTTAGCGGTCCTGGTTACCCCGAGGTCCCTGCCCTCCCCTGACAATCGACGCGCACCACGCGAGGAGGAAAGCGTGAAGAAGGCCATTCTGTTCCTCGTCGTCCTCAGTGGCCTCGCCCTCCTGGAACCCCGGAGCCGCGCGCAGATCATGCAACTCGTCGGCCCCATCGGCGGCCGCGAGCACTCCGCCGAGCGCGCGCTGAAGAGGATCGCGGACGAGCTGCAGAGGACCGCAGCAGAGACGGGGATCTACCCACAGCCCGGCGACTTCGATCGTTGGCTGCTGCAGAGCCACGGGAGCGCCGAGGATCCCTGGGGCTCGCGGTACTACCTCGAGCTGTTCGCCGATTCCTTCGTCGTCGGATCGCCGGGCCCAGACACCCGGAGGCAAACGACCGATGACCTGCGCCTGAGCCAGAGACG
>CANPVY010000236.1 GCA_947581845.1 uncultured bacterium
TGTCGGCGGGTCCCGGCACCCGCGAGAACTCGACCAGCAGGACCTCCGCGCTCGCCGGTTGCTGGAAGTCTTCCAGGTGCTCCCGGTAGTAGCGCCGCAGCTCCTCCTCAGTCACCGCCACTTCACTATCATCGACTTGAATCTCCGGGTCGAATACGGCGTAGCGCAGCCGGACTTGCTCGTTACGGTCGCGGTACACGCCCCAGACCTCGGAATCCGAGACGTAAATCCCGCTGCCGATCAGTTCGAGCAGTCGCGTGCGGGGCAGCACCGTCCGGTAATACTCCTCGATCTGTATGAGCAGTGCAGGATCGACAGCTGGCCCCGAGAAGAAGGCGCGGTACTTGTCGTAGTCGAATTCGCCGTCCGTCTGGAACAGCTCGTTCTGAACCAGCCAGGGTGGGGGAGTGGTCTGGAAGGCCAGCCGGATCTCCTCGTCGGTCACCGTTACCCCCTGACGTTCCAGCTCCTGCTCAATCAGCACCTGCGTCACCAGCTGATCCCAGGCTTGCTCCTCGATCAGATCGATCTCCCGATCGTTCAGCGCGGACCCCTTTTGCTGCCGCGCTTGGTCCGTCAGGTTACGAAAAGTCTGCGTCCAGATCTGGTAGCTGATCGCTGTGCCGTTGATGCGGCCGACCTCACCAAGCGCTCGCGGGTTGCTCCGCCCCGTGATATCCATACCCCACTGGAAGACCATCAGGCCCACGAAGGCTGCCGCCACGGCCAGCATGATGATCTTGGTGTTCCGACGCATCGAGCGCAGCATATCGCCAGTCCTTCTCTTTCTGCCTGGTCACTCCTGCCCTGTCTGGGAATGTGAGCTGAATTTACGCGGAGAGGCGGAAAATGCCACCGGCCAGCGGGTGGCCGGGCCCCCAGCGGCGTGTGTAACGTGGTGGCGGCGTTGACACTAACACTTTGCGAGGACTATATTTGCACGTCCCCCCGCCCGGTAGCGTCCTGAATCGATCCGCCCGTATAGGAGTTGGTGGCATGCCTCCGGAGAATGACGTTCAGGCTGAGATCGAGCAGCTGGAGCAGCGCTTCGCAGAGAATTCCAAGGGGTTGGTGTTCGCCCACCTGGCGGACGCCTACCGCAGGGCGGGTCAGTACGCGAAGGCGGAGGGCCTGATTCTCCACGGGCTCAAGCATCATCCCAGCTACACGACGGCATACAATGTGCTAGGCCGCGTATATCTGGACAACGAGCGTTTCGCCGACGCGCACCAGCAGTTCTCGAAGGTCCTCGAACTCGATCCCCACAATCTCATCGCACTCAGGGCGCTCGGAGATCTGGCCGTCAGGGGCGGTCGGCTCGACGACGCTCGTGTCTGGTACGAGCGCATGCTCCAGGTCGATCCGCGGAACGAAGAGGCCAAGGACGAGCTGCGCAAGCTCGAGGCTGGGATCGCTGGAGTCCCGCCCGCAGCGGTCGCCGAGACGCCCGCCGCTGCAGAGCTGGGTGAGCCCGCCCCGGAGATCGCCGAGGGCGACGTTGAGCTTGCTGAACTCCAGGCTCCGGAGGTTGAGCCGAGCCCGGAGGAGGTAGCCGCCATCCCGGAAGCCGACGTCCCCGAGTCGCCGCCCTGGGAGGCCGCTCCCGAGGCGGCGCTGGCCGAGTCAACTCCCTCAGCGGAGGCAGAGGAGGCCAGCGCGCCGACCGCAGGCGCCGAGCCCGATGAGGTGGCAGCGGAGCCGAGGCCTGAAGGCCCGGCGCACGAGCCCACTATGGAGCTCTCGCCCCCGGAATCGCTCGAGTTCGAGCTCGGCGACTTGGAGGACTGGGCTCCCGGGTTCCTGCGCGACGAGGATCTCGAAGGCGAAGGGGAGGCTCTCGCTCCCGATGTACTGTTCGCCGAGGCGGGCGGTGACCTGGGGCCGGACGAGGGTGATGCATCCCGACCAGGTGAGGCCGACGAGGTGGGCGGTGCTGTGGTGACCGAGACCATGGCCGAACTATATGCCGAGCAGGGGCTCTACGAGGACGCGATAGACGTGTACCGGCAGCTGATCGAGATCCGACCCAACGACGAGCGGCTCTGGACTCGTGTGGCGGAATTGCAGAAGTTGGCTGAGACCGCCGCTGCTGGCGATACCGGGGAGGAGGTCGCTGAGTTGTCGGAGCTCACAGAGCCCGCAGCCGCCGAGCCGAGCGAGCTGCCCGACGCGGGTCCGCAGGTCGCTGCGACGAGCGCCGAGCGTGGCTTCCGGTTCGACGATGAGGCGCCCGTTGCGGGCATCGAGCAGCTGGATCCCTTCGCTGCCTCCTTCGACGTGCTCGCTATGCGAGCCGAGCGGGCGACGCCGCCGGCGCCGGAGGTGCCATTCGAGCCGCTGGCCGAAGTCAGTGAGCCGGAACCGGTCGCGCCCGAGGAGCCCGAGGCGGTCGCTTTGGAGGAGCTGCGCGAGGAAGTGGCGCTGGAAGCACTGCAGGAGACCCCCCTCAGCGCGGATGTGCTGCCGCCAGGTGAGGAGTTCACGGTGCCGGTTGAGGTCGAGACGCCTATGCCGCCACCCGCCTCACTCGAGCCGGCGGTCGGCGTCGGTCAGGTCGCTGAGGCGCGGACGATTGAGGATTATCTCGCCGGTTTGCTGGCCTTCAATCCGGAGGCGGCCACCGTGGCCCGGAGTGAGGGTGCCGCGGGCACCGTCGACGCAGCGTCGTCTGCCGATGCGCCGACCTCGGAGGACATGGAGCAGTTCCAGGCCTGGCTGAGAAGCCTCAAGCGCTGAGGGCGGAGGCGGCCTCCTCGCGCCACGCGGGCACCTCGCATACCTTTCGCTCCAATGAACAGCAATGCTGGTGCGCTGGCCCGGCGGCTGGACTGCGTTCGGGCCGAGCTGGCAGAGCTCGATCTGCACGGACTGCTCGTCTCCCAGCTTGCGAACGTAAGGTACCTGACCGGCTTCAGCGGCTCGAGCGCCCGGCTGCTGATCGCTGGGACCGGTGCGATCCTGCTCACGGACGGCCGCTATGGGCAACAGGCCGAGGAGGAGCTTCCCGACGGCGCAGGCTTCGAGCTCGTGATCTCGCCCGATGGGTTGCTCGCCGATCTGGTCGAGCGGGCGGATCGCCAGTTCAGTGGGTCGAGGCTCGGATTCGAGGGGCAGCATCTCTTGTTCGCCGAGTGGGAGCAACTCAGGGGTGAAAGCTCCGCGGTAGAATGGGTGCCGGTCTCGGGCCTGGTCGAAGGCGTTCGGGCCGTGAAGGACGAAGAGGAGATTGCGGCTATAGAGAGGGCGGCGCGGATCGCCGCGGCCGCGCTGGCTGAGACCCTGACGCTGGTCGAGCCGGGAGTGCGCGAGGCGGATATTGCCAGTGAGCTCGACTATCGTATGCGCCGGCTGGGCGCGCGGCGGCCGGCGTTCGAGACAATCGTGGCAAGCGGTGCGCGCTCGGCATTACCCCATGCGGCGACGAGCGACCGCAAGCTGCGAGCAGGCGAGCTAGTCCTCTTCGACTTCGGCGCCCACTGGCAGGGCTACTGTTCCGACATGACGAGGACGTACGTCGTGGGAGAAGCAGGGCCCAGACAACGGGAGGTGTACGAGCTGGTGCTGGCGGCGCACTGGGCGGCCCGTGCCGCGCTGCGGGCCGGGGTGTCGGGCGCCGAGGTGGACACGGCGGCTCGCCAGCTGTTCGCAGAGGCCGATGTCGAGGAGCGATTCACGCATAGCACAGGCCACGGACTTGGCCTCGAGGTTCACGAGAGTCCGCGGCTTGGGCGGCGCAGCGAAGACCGGCTGGAGTCGAACATGGTTGTTACCGTGGAGCCGGGCCTCTACTTTGCAGGTTGGGGCGGAGTGCGGATTGAGGATACCCTGGTGGTGACGGACGATCGGCCCCGACCGCTGGTG
>CANPVY010000237.1 GCA_947581845.1 uncultured bacterium
CCCGCAGATTCGTGGCCAGGCGATCCGCTGCCATGTTGTACTGGAGGAACGCATCCAGCGACAGGTGAGTATCGAGGGCTGCCTGTACGCGGAGGCGTCCGATGTCGGCATCGTACCTCTGAGCCCGACGCGGGAACCACAGCCGATTCAGATCATACTGCAGGTTCAAGGTCAGATGGGAGGAAACCACCCACGCTGGACTCAGTGACAACCGGCCCCGCCAGCCATCCAGATACGAACCTGCGTGCAGCACCGCGTCGCCCTTGAGCCGCGCCCCCGGATTGAGCTCGTAGTACAAGAAGACATCGGATCCGAAGTAGCCTCCCGCAGGAACAGACACGTCGTCGGAGAATGACAGAGGCTCGTCGAGACCCTCGTAGAAGAAGTTCAGCGCTATGTTGAAGAAGCTCCCTCCCCTGAAGTAAGTGGACCAACGGAAACGCTGAAGGGCCGACTCCACCGAGCCGTCGCCGTTCCTTAGATAAAGTCGGGAGGTCAGCCATGCCTTGTGGCGGTTCACTAGCGACTCGCCGCCTGGCTGCCAGCTATAGGTGAAGTTGGCCTTGAACGCGGTGAAGTTGTAGCGCTGCATGAAGCCCATCGCGGGATCATACGCCGGGCCTGCCCGCGTGGCTTCCAGCTCGTATCCGAGACCGTTCAGTGACCGCCTCTGCCAGAACGCCCGGACAAGGGCGGCATCGAGTGCGTCGGGCGCCCGCACCCTGCTGTCGTAAGTCTGCGCCCACTGAAGCGTGAGATACTCGTCGCCGAAAAGGTTGAGCGCGGCGTCCAGCCCGTACGCCAAGTCTACGCTTCCGTCGTAGGTCGCACGGCTCGTCGCCATTGCGCCGAGAGTGGAGCCGTCGTTCAGCACGCTGCGGCGGAGACGCAGAACGCCAACGTTCTCCCGCGGTTCACCAGCGTCTCCATCCACAAGCATGTCCATGGCTCCCACGTCCCACTCACCGAGCCGACCTGTGAGCCGTGCTCCGGCCAGGATCGGCAGAAGCATCCCGTCTTCTGTCAGCCCGATTCGGCGGCTGTGGAACAGGCGACCCTCGTCTCCCGTGTTAAACTGAAGAATCGAGGCACGCTCCTGGAAGAACCGCCGTTTCTCCGGGAAGAAGAGATTGAAGCGCGTCAGGTTTACCTGCTCATCGTCCGCTTCTACCTGCGCGAAGTCGGTGTTGAGTGTGAAGTCGAGCGTGAGGTTGTTAAACAGCCTGTACTTCGCGTCCAGCCCGACCCGGCGAGTGGTCTCCGTACCCGGTGCCCGAACCGGCTCACCGAACTCGCGAGTGCGGTCAAGACCGCCAAGGACGTAGGGCGTCACGTACAACGCCGACTTCTCGTTGATTCCGGTGATGAGAAAGTCCTGAGCCTGAGACGGCTTGATATCGGCCATCTCCCAGTTCGGGGGGATGGCCGGGAAGATGTATTTCTCGTCCTTGCGGCTCACGTAGCGACCGACGATCAGACCCATCACCACACGCTCACCCTCCACCTCGAACCCGAGGCTCGAGAAAGGAATGCGAACCTCGGCGAACCAGCCCTCCTGAGTGACTCTCGCGGCCACGTCCCAGTAGCCATTCCACTCCCGATTGAGTGGCCTGGCACCTCCCGAGGGATCGGCGTCGTTGCTGACCTCTTGATCGATCATGATGCCCAGCGGCGTCGTCGTGAAAATCAACGCCGTCTCGTTGTCGTTGTACGAGTCGACGACGATGTCGAAGGTGTCATCTCCGTTCCAACAGTCGCGGTAGAGGCTATTCCCCCTTATCCCCGCCGGGTCGGAATCATAGAACCGCCCTGCGAAGTAGATGTGGTCATCGTCGTAGGCGACGCGAATCTCCGTCCGCTCGCTGATCGCGCCGCCGAAGCGGGGCCAGTGCGTCGTCAACGGCAGCGGATCGACCGCCTCCCAGGCCGGCTCGTTGCTTAAGCCGTCCAACTCGACCGGACCGCTGAGCCGGGCTAGCTCCACGAGCTCTTGCCCGGCAGCGACGGCTGGGGCCAAGAGGCACACAGCTGTCAGGAACGTCCGGATTGTGACCGCGCAGCTCCCGCTCATGTCGACTTCGCTCGACCACCTCAGGTCCAACGCGCCCGATGCGACCGAAACGAAGCTAGCTTGAGCGATGTGCGCGTAGGTTGCGCTGCGGTGAGAGTTCTGTCAGAGGTTCTTCAGGGAGTGTCAGAGATCGGTTGTGCTCGCGAAGGGTGAGGGACTGCCGGCGATTCCGTGCGAGTCGGCGGTCCTCGCCGGCGCTAACTCAGACCTCGAACCGGTACCCGAACTTACGGACGGTGACGATGTGGCGCGGCTCGGAGGGATCCTCCTCCAGCTTGCGGCGCAGCTCCGCAATGTGGGTGTCCACCGTGCGGCTTACGATTATCGAGGGATAGCCCCATACCTCGTCCAACAGGTGACGCCGCGATACGACTGCCCCGCGGCGGCGTAGCAGCGCCGCCAGTAGCTCGTACTCTTTAGGCGTGAGCGAGACCTCCGCTCCACGACGCATCACGCGCCGTGCCGCCATGTCAACTTCGACCTCACCGAACTTGATGACGGAGTCCTCTTTGCCCGAGCCGTTCTTCTCCTCCCCCGCGCGATCCAGGAGACGCTCTACACGCGCAAGCAGCTCCAGGAGCCCGAACGGCTTGGTGACGTACTGATCGGCGCCCAGCCGGAAGCCCTGCACCTTGTCGGCCTCCTCGCCCCTAGCGGTCAGAATCAACACCGGCAGGTCGAAGCCCTCGTCGCGGAGTCGCTGGAGAACCTGATAACCGTCCAGTTCGGGGAGCATGAGATCGAGGATCATTAGATCGGGCCGGCGCGTTCGCGCCAACTCCAACCCTGTGCGGCCGTCCTCCGCAACCTCCACCACGTAGCCTTCGATCTCCAGGTTATTTCTCAGCCCGTAGGCCAGATCGCGATTGTCCTCGACAACGAGGATTCTCTTCTTCATCGCTCTCCTATCCTCTCGCTGCCGCTTCCCAGCTCTACTCTCGTCGTTGCCGTCGCGCGCCTGTCTGCTCGCCACTCCCTCGCTGCACCCTCCGACTTCAGCGGGAGCTCGGCGACGAAGCGAGCGCCGCCGCTCGGCGCATCCTCCACCCAGGCACGCCCGTGGTGCACGGCCGCCAGCTCGCGAACCACCGATAGGCCAATCCCGGTGCCAGCGGTGGCGTTCTCCCGCTCGCGATCGAGACGTGAGAAAGGCTTCCAGACCTCGTCACGCCGATCCTGCGGAACGCCCGGCCCTTCATCGTCCACCCAGAGCCGCACGTAACCGTCCACCTCCCTCAACCCCAGCGTGACCATCTGCCCGTCCGGCCCGTACTTCACAGCGTTGTCCAGGAAGTTGAGAATGATCTGACGGAAGGCGCTGCGATCGACCTCCGCGATCAACTCGTCACCGATCTCCAGCGAGATGCTGACCCCTTTCGCAGCGACCAGTGGGCGGAAACCGTCAAGCACCTCCTGGATCTGCGGTGTGAGGTCCGTGGGTGCGATGTTGAGCCGTGTGCCGTTTCGCTCGGCCCGGGAGAAGAGGAGGATGTTCGAGACCAGATGGGACAGCCTCCGTGCCTCCTGATCGATGATCTGCAGGCTGCGTTCCCGCTCCTCGCCGGAACGGACGCGGCCGAGCAGGAGCGTCTCGGTGAACATGCGTATCTGTGCCAACGGTGTGCGCAATTCGTGCGACACGTTGGACACGAACTCCGCTCGCAGGCGCGCCAGCTCGACCTCGCGCCTGAGCAGAAAGATCGCCGCGGCGACGAGTCCGCCGGCCAGCAGCAGCAAGCCAACCAGTAGCGGCAGGCGCGAGCGAGGGAGGCCGCCGATGATTAGGACATCCGCGCTCTCCGGCCGGAGCGCCACCTCTACCGGTAGCTGACCGAACTGCATCGTCAGCTGGTCCCTCGCAGTCAGCCCAGGCGGGTACTGTGGCTCGGGAGCGAACAACGTGTCGCCGGCCGGCCCCAGCACCCTCACCGAGAGCATGGACGCGTTGTCGGCGCCGGCCGTCAGGGAGGGCGGCAGTAGCGGCTGGTCGTAGTAGGCCAGCTCGAAGGG
>CANPVY010000238.1 GCA_947581845.1 uncultured bacterium
GCCACGCCGATCCCATCAAAGCCAGAGGCGGACTAGCCCTCAGTGACTAGACGGCGGCGAGTGCCTGGTCCAGATCTGCGATGAGGTCGTCCGGATGCTCGACGCCGATGGAAAGGCGCACAAGCGCGGGCGTGATCCCCATGCGCGGCTGGTCCTCCACGGGCACGTCGGCATGCGTCATGGTGGCCGGATGCTCGGCCAGTGACTCCGTGCCACCGAGGCTCACCGCCAGGTGGATCAGCTTCAGCGCGTTGAGGAAACGGAAAGCTTCCGCTTCGCCGCCCCGGATCTCGAAGGCGACCATGGCACCGGGAGCGATGCACTGGCGACGGTAGACCTCGTACTGCGGGTTATCCTCCGTGATGTGACCCAGGTAGTGGACGCGATCCACTTTCGGATGGGTGGCGAGGAAGTCGGCCACCTGCTGAGCGTTCTTCACCTGGCAGGTCATGCGCAGCTTCAGGGTCTCGAGGCTGCGAAGTAACAGCCAGCCCGTCCATGGGTCGGTGGCGGTGCCCAGGAAAGTCCGAGTCCAGCGGACCTTGTTGACCAGCCCTTCCGAACCGAGCACGGCCCCGGCGATCACGTCACTGTGGCCGCCGATGAACTTGGTGGCCGAGTAGATCACCAGATCGGCGCCGAACTTCAGTGGGTGCTGGAACAGCGGTCCCAGGAAGGTATTATCCACAGCCAGGACGACCTTGCGCCTGCTCGAGTGCTGGCGCGCCAGCTCCGCGAAGTGGGAGATGTCGACGAGATCGTTCGTGGGGTTGGCGGGTGTCTCGACGAAGATCATGCCGAGAGTGTCCGCAATCTTCCTCTCAGCCAGAGCCCTTTCGGCGGCAGCCG
Source organism: uncultured bacterium (assembly GCA_947581845.1). Taxonomy (GTDB): domain Bacteria; phylum Gemmatimonadota; class Gemmatimonadetes; order Palauibacterales; family KS3-K002. Next base: position 850 of record CANPVY010000238.1, read on the forward strand.
GTCCGGCGGCTCCAGCGGGGAACCCCAACACCTCGATCCCGAACTGGGGAACCATTTGCGTGAGAAGATACTCGGTCCCGCCGTACAGCGGCTCGCTGTGCAACAGCACATCGCCGGGCCTGAGAAAGGTGAACACCGTCGTAGCGATCGCCGCCATACCGCTGGCATGGACGGCCGCAGACTCCGCATCGTCCCACAGCGCCAAGCGGTCTTCGAGTATCTCCAGATCCGGGTTGTTCAGCCGGCTGTAGATCAACCCGAGAGTCTCCGTCGGCCGCTGCTCGCGCAGACCGTAGGCGAGCTCGAAGAACGCCTTGCCTTCCTCGGCACTCTTGAAGGTGAATGTGGATGTCTGAAATATGGGGCACTTGATCGCGCCCTCCGACCACTCAGGGCGGTAGCCGTAACCCATCATCAGGCTCTCGGGCCGTAGTCGATGATCCCCGAGCTCCCGTGGCGTATACTCTTTCTTCTTCCTCACCATCTTCGCCTCCACGCTGTTTCGCGACGGCTCGCCAAGTCTAATATTAATGCCCCGGCAGCGGCGCGGCTAACCAGCCGTTCCCCGCACTTCCGCCTTGCGTGTGCCGACGCAGCCCGGTAAGCTTGCCATCCGATGTCGAACGAGAAGGTCTATTTCCGCACCGGCCTGGGGCTGAAGCGCGAGATCCTACCCGTGCTCGAAGGCGAGTACGACTCGCGGATCGTAGACTGGTTGCGCGGGCACGGCTACAGCGCTTCGGCGCGCGGCGTGATGATCCGACTGGCCGAGGAGTTCGGTTACTGCTACGGAGTGGACCGCGCCGTACAGTACGCCTACGAGGCTCGACACAAGTTCCCCGATCGGCGGCTGTTCCTTGTGGGTGAGATCATCCACAACCCGCACGTGAACCGGCGGTTGCGGGAGATGGGGATCGAATTCCTCATGCCCGGCCCCGATGCCCGCTTCGACTTCCGCGATATCACGCCCGAAGACGTTGTGATCATACCCGCGTTCGGGGTTACGCTGCACGACTTCGCGGCGCTACGCGAGATCGGCTGCTCGCTCGTAGACACGACCTGCGGCTCGGTGCTCAACGTCTGGAAGCGCGTCGAGAGCTACGCCGAAGACGGTTACACCGCGATCATCCACGGCAAGCACTTCCACGAGGAGACTAAAGCGACCGCGTCACAGGCCAGCCGGCATCCGCGCGGTGCCTATCTAATCCTGCGCGATCTGGACGAGGCCCGTCTCGTCCGTGACTACATCGTCGAAGGTGGAGTTCGCACCGCGTTCCTCCAGCGCTTCGGCCATGCCTGCTCCGAGGGCTTCGACCCGGACCGGGATTTGGTGAAGATCGGAGTCGCCAACCAGACAACGATGCTCGCGTCGGAGACGGTCCGGATCGCCGAGGAATTACGCGCTGCGATGATACAACGTTATGGAGCCGAGCAGCTCGGCAGCCACTATCGCCACTTCGATACGCTCTGCAGCGCTACGCAGGATCGGCAGGACGCCGTCATCAAGATGATGCAGTCGCCCCCGGACATCATGATCGTGATCGGTGGCTACAACTCGAGCAACACGAACCACCTCGCGCTCATCTGCGCCGAGCACACGCGAACTTATCACGTCGAGGACTCGACTTGCATCGACCCGGAGAGCGGAACCATCACGCACAAGATTGTCGGAACTGACTCCGTCGTGACCGAACGGGGTTGGCTGCCCGAAGATACGATCGAGATCGGCTTCACCGCCGGCGCATCGACACCGAACAACAAGATCGGCGACACGATCGAGCGGGTGCTGGCCACGCGTGGGGTCCCACTGGAAGAGCTCTTTAACGCTGGGCCCGCTGGGAACCAGCCATCCGAGAGAAACCTCTCGTCTCCGACTTCAGGCGACGAATAGCCAAACCCAGACCGATGACGACGGCATCCACAGCCTGCCGTTGGCCGTCGGGATTGCGATAGGCCTTCCGAACACTGCTCCCCACGCGCTTCGAGTCCAACGTCGTAGAGAGCTTCGCAGCGATTGCACTCGCCAGTGGGGCCAAGAGTGTGTCTCGCTGTAACAGCGCCAGCAGCGAATCGGTCCGAACGACCGCAGCTAGCGTCGTGAGCTGCTCCTCTAACCAAAGCCGCATCGTCGGCCGACCGCCCAGCACTACGACGGCGGTGTCGGTGACCGCCGACTGCAGCTCGGCCCGGAAATCGACGTACTCCGCGGGGACAGGCGGCCTCTGTATCGGGCAGGCCAGCACGGCAATCAGTAGAGCGGTGGCTGCGAGAACCGCTGGACGCTTCACGAGGTTTCGCTAACCCAGGCTCGGAGCGGAGACCAAACGACGCGGACCCAAGTGATCATGAACCTCGTACCGCTGGGGTTATGGCGCAATGTCGCCGACAGCGGCGTTGCCACCGACTTCGCACGCGCCTAGGTTCGCCACTGATGGAAAGTGGCCAGCGGCTCAGCGTTCTGTTGCCTGATGATCTCCCGGGCTATCGCCGAGAGCGTATCGGCAAGGCGCAGGTGGTAGCACGAGAGGAAGCGTTGCCTTTCGTACACGCGGCAATAGAGGCAGCGGGCACTCTGTACGCTTACGCCGCGGCCCGTCCCGAGGCGGAGGCGATTGCCGGGCGTGGGACCGTCTACGTGATTCCAGGGCCAGGATCCAACCGCTGGGTGGTCCGCCAACTGACTCACGGCGGTCTGCTGGCGCCCCTGACCCGGGACCTATTCCTCAGAGTCGGAATACCACGCCCCTTTAACGAGCTCTACCTCGCCCTCAAGCTCCAAGATCATGGGATCGCCACACCCGGGATTGACGCTGCCGTCGTCTATCCCTCCGGCCCCCTGTACCGCGGGGAGGTCGCCCGGGACGAGGTCCCTGATGCGCTCGACCTGGCCGCCTGCCTGTTCGGCGAGACGTGCGACGCACGGCAGCGCCTCGCGGCGCTCGGCGTGTCGGCAAGACTCTTGGGCTCACTGCACCGTGCCGGGGTGATACACCCGGATCTCAACCTCCGGAACGTGCTGATCCAATGGGGCGAAGAGACACCACGAGCCTACATTCTCGATCTGGAGAAATGCCGGACAGTGCCTCAGATCTCACCGCGCAGGCAAAACGCGATGTTGAGGCGCTTTCGTCGTTCCGCTCGCAGGTTCGAGGAACGAACCGGTAAGCAGCTGACCTCCGTAGAGTGGGATCAATTCCATGTGGCCTACGCGGAAGCTCTAGGCAGCGCTATGTGAGCCCCCAACTCGTCATCATCGCTCACCCGTACAGCGCGTGCACCTGATCCTCTGAGATACCCTCCACCTCCACCAGCTTGTCCCGTCCACGAGCACCTCGCCTAACGTGCACGGCCGACTTCGGCACTCCTAGCTGCTTGGCCAGAAAAGCGACGAGTTCTGCGTTGGCTGCGCCCTCCACGGGTGGCGCCGTCACTCGGATCTTCAGAGCGTCACCATGAACGCCAACCAGCTCGGTGCGCGCCGCCCGCGGTTGGACTCTCACGGCGAAGCGAACAGCCCCAGGCGAGCTGACAACCCTGACCCGGCCAGTCTTGTGCGACTCTCTCTCAGGCACTGTCCAAACCCAGTGGTGTTCTGTCGCTGAAAGTCGCGCCAAGTTAGCTTAACGTGAGAGAGGGTGACAGTGGATCAGTGTTTCACGCCAGACCGAGCTAGCGTAGAGGAATTCCCATGACGCGGGCACGAGAGATCGTTCTGATCGTACTGACAGCGGCCATCATTGTGTTCGCCGCGCAAAACGTCAGCGCAGTGGACGTCGTCTTCCTCGCCTGGCAATTCCCGATCTCCGTCGCGCTGATCGCGCTGGTTCCGCTGCTCGCCGGCCTGGTCGTAGGTTCGGCCAGCGCTGCCGTCCTGATCAGGCGCCGACGCCGCCTTGCTGAGGAGAGGAGGGCGCAAGAGGCCGAGCTGGAGGCCGAGGCGGAAGGCGAGGGCGTCGTCGCGGAGGACGCGCCAGAGAGAGCGAACACCGGGACCTGAGGCGCACTCGCCGCCGTTGCCTGGTTGCCCCAAGCTCCAACGAGTCGCTTCACACATGCGCGAGATGCCGGGTCAACAGCTGCGATTCTGCAAGATGTCAGGGGCGGGTAACGATTTCATCCTGATCAACGCTGCAAGCAC
>CANPVY010000239.1 GCA_947581845.1 uncultured bacterium
CCGGCCCCGGAGCCCGTTACATGACGGGCCAGGTGATTGTTGTGGACGGCGGCATGGTCATGTAGTTTGGTGTGCTCACCACGCGTAGAGTTACCGTTCGAGCGGGAAACACAAAGGAGACAGTCATGGCAGACATCGAGTCTCGCGTCAGGGACATCATCGTCAACGAGCTCGGCGTGGAGCCTTCGAAGGTCACGCCGGAAGCCTCATTCGTCGAGGACCTGGGCGCCGATTCGCTGGACACGGTCGAGCTGGTCATGGCGTTCGAAGAGGAGTTCGGCATTGAGATTCCGGACGAGGACGCGGAGAAGATGGAGACGGTCGGCGATGCGATCCGCTATCTTGAGGGGAAGGAAGTGGCCTAGCTCGCGCCATGCCCGCTGAAGAACGTAGGGTAGTCATCACCGGCCTCGGGCTAATCACGCCGGTCGGCAACGACGTCTCCAGCAACTGGGAGGCGCTGCTGTCGGGTGTGAGCGGCTGTGCCACGATCACGGCCTTCGATCCGTCCCATCTGCCGGTGCGTTTCGCGGGCGAGGTTAAGAACTTCGACCCCACAGAGTACCTGGACCGCAAAGAGGTGAAGCGGACCGATCGCTTCACGCACTTCGGGCTCGTCGGCACAGCTCAGGCCATAGAGAATGCGGGACTGGGGGATACGCCCGATATCCCGCACGATCGCTTCGGCGTGATCACCGGGAGCGGAATCGGCGGCATCATTACGCTGGAAGAGCAACACAAGATCTACCTCAACCGTGGTGCCGAACGAGTCTCCCCATTCTTCGTTCCGATGTTCATCGCGGACATCGCACCCGGGCTCATCGCCATGAAGTACGGGGCCAAGGGCCCTAACTACACCACAATCTCGGCTTGCGCCTCCAGCGCACATGCGGTGGGCAACGCTTTCCAGCTGATCCGCAGTGGGGTGGCAGATGTAATGATTGCGGGTGGCTCGGAGTCTTCGATTACACCCCTGACCATGGCCGGGTTTGCAGCGATGAAGGCGATATCGGCGCGAAATGACACGCCGGAGACCGCGAGCCGCCCGTTCGACGTGACCCGTGACGGCTTCGTGCTCGGTGAGGGTTGCGGTATGCTGATTCTCGAGGAGCTCGAGTTGGCGAAGGCGCGCGGGGCTCCCATCATCGCCGAGTTGGTGGGCTACGGACAAACTGCCGACGCCCATCATATCACGGCGCCGGCCCCACAGGGCGAGGGTGCCCAGCGTGCGATGCGGCTGGCCCTGGCGGACGCAGGGGCTGAGCCGACGGAAGTGGACTACATCAACGCGCACGGTACTTCGACGCCGCTGAACGACCTGAGCGAGACGCAAGCGATCAAGGAGGTCTTCGGCGAGCACGCCTACGACATGGTCGTCAGTTCCACGAAGTCGATGACCGCGCACACCCTGGGCGCAGCTGGTGGTGTGGAGACGGCCATCTGTGCTTTGGTGGTCAAGGAAGGCAAGATCCCACCGACGATCAACTTCAGTGAGCCCGACCCCGAGTGCGATCTGGACTACGCATTCAACCAGATGGTCGAGCGGCCCGTGCGGCTGGCGCTGACCAACTCCTTCGGCTTCGGCGGACACAATGTCTGCTTGGCGATCAAGCGGTGGGAGGGATAGTCCTTCCCACCGCCCTTACGTATAGCACTCCTCCTGCGAGCCCGCGCGGATCCCACGCGAATCACGTTCCGCTGTGAGGCTCTCCGACCCAGGCCCGGTTCGTGTCGGCTTGCCCTTACGCGGAAGTTCAAGTAAAGTCGGGTCGTGTCGGCCAGAATCGTCCACTATCTGGAAGCGGCAGTGGCTTGACCCAGGCCCGGGCGGACTGCTCCCGACCGGGCATCTTTGTGGGTCGTGGCGGAGATGCTGCAAGCTGATCAAACGGGACGAGAGAGTGTAGCATGCGCGTCGGGATCGGGTTTGACGTTCACCGCTTTGGCACTGGGCGCCGGCTCGTGCTCGCTGGCGTCGAGTTCGACGAGGACGTTGGCCTGGTCGGACACAGTGACGCCGATGTGCTGACCCACGCCGTGATCGATGCCATGCTGGGTGCCGCAGGGTTGGGTGACATCGGCCAGCATTTCCCGGACGTTGATGAGCGCTGGCGCGATGCCTCTTCGATCGAGATGCTCATGGCGGTCCGGCACATGTTGGAGGCACAGAACTACCAGCCGGTGAACGTCGACGTATCCCTGGTGGCGGAACGTCCCCGGCTGGCCCCGAAGGTCGAGGCCATGCGCGAGCGCCTCGCGTCCGCACTCGGCATCGCACCGGCCTGCGTCTCCGTCAAAGCCACCACCGCAGAGGGGATGGGCGCTCTGGGCCGGGGGGAGGGGATCGCCGCTTGGGCGGTCGCCTTGATCGATCGCCTCGGGGGTTCGAATCTCCCTTAAGGGAACGAAGCGTTGAACGGGGTGTGGCTGACGCTGGCTGCCGAGTTGGCTGGTGATTGGCTGACTGAGGCGACCGAGATCGAGGGCGTGCTGGCGCATCTGGCATCGCTGGCGCCGCGCTGGATCTACGTGGCTCTCGGCACGGGCGTCGCTATCGAGAACTTCTTCCCACCGGTGCCGGCGGACACCTTCGTCGTGTTCGGGGCTTTTCTCTCCGTGGAAGGCCGGGTCACGGCGTTGGGCGTCTTCCTGATCACATGGTCCGCCAATACCGCCAGCTCGCTGCTGAACTACGGCCTGGCGCGCCGGTGGGGCCGTGCCGCGCTCGGCACAAGAACGGGCCGCTGGATACTGAGACCGCGGCAGCTCGAGAGGCTGGCAGGGCTGTACAACGCCCACGGCAGTAAGATCATCTTCGCTAGCCGGTTCCTGCCTGCATTTCGGGTGCTCGTTCCCGTGTTCGCGGGGATCAGTCACCTGAACCTCTGGCGTGTGGTCCCTGCGGTTGCGGCGGCATCGGCGATCTGGTATGGCGTGCTTGTGTACGCTGGAGCGATACTGGGCCGTAGTTGGCGTGCCCTGCTGCCGGCACTGAACGACGTGAACTACCTGCTGCTGGTGGTCGCGAGCGTCGTCGCGGTCTTGTTGCTCGTCATCTGGTGGAGAACTCGTCGTCAACCGCTCGATACGGGTGGGGAGTCGTGAAGGAGGTTTCGGCTCAGAGCTTCTATCTCGAGAGATTCGCGGATTACCTGCGCTTCGAGCGGGGACTCTCCGCGATGACCGCGGCAGCATACGCGTCCGATCTGGCACAGTTCGTAGCGTTCGTGGAGGGCCGCGGCCTCGATTCGCCGGTGGAGTTGAGTTCGGGCGAGCTGCGTGAGTTCGTCTATCAGCTGAAGGAATCGGGTCGGGCGCCGAGCAGTATCCGGCGCAAGCTCTCGGCTCTGCGCAGCTATTTCGGGTTCCTGCAGACAGAGGGGATTACGGATTCGGATCCCAGCGAGCTCCTCGAGGGCCCCAAGACCAGTCGCCGCCTCCCCACGGTGCTCACTGGGGTTGAGATCGAGAGAATACTCGAACCGCCGGAGGGGGATAGTCCTCTTGCGCTCCGGGATTGGGCGATGCTTGAGCTGATGTACGCCACCGGCATACGGATCTCCGAGGCCGTGACGCTCCGTCTCCGAGATCTCGATCTGGATGAACAGCTTGTCCGGGTACGCGGCAAGGGAGCCAAGGAGAGGATTGTACCGTTCGGACGCGCTGCGCTGGATGCGCTGACCCGGTACCTGCACGATTCCCGCCCTCTGCTCGCCGGGGCGCGCCGCCGGGGCGGCAACGGCACGCTCTTCCTGGGACGCCACGGTCGCCGGCTCACGCGCAAAGGGGCTTGGGACATCGTGCGCCGCCAGGTCGCTGCGGCCGGCGTCCAAAAGCGTGTCACGCCGCACACGATACGCCATACGTTCGCCACCCACCTTCTGCAGGGAGGGGCCGATATCGCTGCCGTCCAGGAGATGCTGGGACACGCCGACATCTCGACGACGCAGATTTACACGCATCTGGATCGCCGGTACCTGAGCGAAGTGCACCGGCAGTGCCATCCGCGGGCCTAGGGAAACCGATTCAGGTGACAGTTGCTAAGCTATAATTCTGCAAATAGATAGATTTTATGATCTCATGCATATTCTGAAACAAACGGCGCCCTTCAGCGATTGGCATGCAGGTCGCAGCCGCTGGGGGAGCGCCCGGCGAGCCGGTTGGCGGTGGGGGGTGCTGATCAGTCTTGTGGGCCACGCCGTGGGCGGTTCGGCGGGGGGCGTGAGCGAGGCTGGGGCGCAGACGGTGGAATTGCGGCGGGGACGGCAGGGATTGGCGTGGGCGGATGAGGCCGTAGCGCGTGTGCTGGCGCGGGGTGAGTATCGCGTGCTGACGCGGGACACGGTTCTGGGGCCGGACGTGGTGGTGGGGGGGGACGTGGTGGTGTTGGGGGCGACGCTACGGATCGAAGGGCGGATCGAGGGAGATCTGATCGCAGTCGAGAGTGACCTGTTCGCGCGGCCAGGGGGCGAGATCGAGGGGAGGGTGGTGGTTCTGGGGGGCGGTTTCTACGGCTCATCCCTGGCGAAGCTGGGGTCGGCTCCGCTGGATGCTTCGCGCTACGGCTATCAAGTGGAGGAACCTGAGGCGGGGAGGTACGTGATCGTAGGGCCGGGAACGAGCAGGGTTCTCAAGCTGCCGGGGCTCTACGGCTTCCAGTTCCCGACCTACGAGCGTGTGAATGGGCTCAGCTTGGCCTGGGGCATCGAACTGCGGGGCGGCCAATTCGGTTGGGTTCCTGAAGCGGCAGCACGCATCGGCTATCGGAGCGTCCGCACGGATGTGGATGGCGATCTGGAGCTGCGCTGGCCGTTCGGTCGTCATGCTATCCGCGTGCGTGGTGGCCTGACGGTCAGGTCGAACGACCGCTGGATCAATGGCGACATCGAGAATTCGCTGTACAGCCTCATGGCGGCGGTGGACACGCGCAACTACTACGAGGCGGGTTTTGCCGAGGCCCATCTTCAGCTGGGGCACGGGATGTATCTGCGCTGGTCGCACGATCTGGTCCTGGGCTGGGAGCGGGCGCGGTCGCTGGAGGGACGGGATGACCTGTTCTCCATCGTCACGGTCCGCGAGGGCTTCCATCCGAACCCGGCCGTCAGGGAGGCCGACATCGCGAGCCTCGCCCTCGCAACTGAGGTTCAGACCTTGGCTCGAGACGGACTATCCCTGGACCTCCGGTTGAGCTTGGAAGCAGCGGAGCAAGACGTGGCGGGGGACCTCTCGTTCACGTTGCTGGCTGCAGCCGCGCGCGGCGTGATCCGCACGCTAGGCGACCAGAGTCTGGTGCTTTTGGGGTCGGGCCAGATTGCCGGTTCTTCGGGAGCGCCGCCTCAACGCTGGCGCGCTCTGGGAGGGTGGGGCACGCTGCCCACCCTGGCCCCGGGCGGGCGGTGGGGGGATCGGGCGTGGTGGTTGGCTGCCACGTACCGCCTGCCGTTACCGTGGGGTCTCGGCGCACTAGGTCCGATCGTGCCGTGGCTGGAGTACGCAGCAGGCAACGCCTGGCCGAGCGACGGTGTGCGTCCCGCTGCCGTGCACAACGTGGGCGTTGGCGTCTGGCTGGGGCCTGTTGGGACCGCGCTGTTCACCGATCCCGGGGACGACTTCCATACCTTCTTGGGCCTGGGGTTTGACCCGCGTCGCTGGCCGGGGCCGGGCCGCTAACGGCCAGTTTTGACAACCGTTTAACGGGTTGTTATGATATTGGCGTGAAAATTGCTTAGCGGCGCCGGGACTTCCAGTGGAGACCCCATTCCGGGGCGCAGAGGCGGCGGCATGCTCGGGGTAATTCCCGCGCGCCTCGGCTCCTCACGGCTTCCCCGTAAGCCGCTCATCCGGATCGCGGGACGACCGCTAATCGAGTGGGTGTGGCGGCGCATGAGTGGGATCGAGCTGCTGGGTGAGCTGGTTGTCGCGGCGGACGATCCCGAGATCGTCGAGACTGTGGAACGGTTCGGCGGCCGCGCGGTGCTGACCTGGCAAGGTCACCGGTCGGGAACCGATCGAGTCGCCGAGGTGGCGGAGCGCCCCGAGTACTCCCACTTCGAGTGGATTCTCAACCTGCAGGGTGACGAGCCGTTTCTGGCGCCCGGTGCGCCGGAGGCCGCGATCGATTGTCTGAAGCGGGGTTGGGAGATCGGTACGGTCGCGGTGGCGATCTCGAGCGCGGCGGAGTGGGAGGACCCTGGCACGGTGAAGGTGGTGCGAGACGATCTTGGGGGCGCGCTGTATTTCAGTCGTGCTGCCATTCCCTATACGCGTGGTGGGCAGGGTGAGGGGCTAACCGCCGCGCGGGTGCCACCGTTGAGGCATCTGGGGATCTACGGGTTCGCGCGTGCAGCTTTGCAGCGGGTGACGGCACTGCCTGCGCATCCACTGGAGGAGAGAGAGGGGCTCGAGCAGCTGCGCTGGCTGGCGTCGGGTGTGCGAATCGGAGTAGCTGTCGTTGAAGCTGGCGGTCCGGGCATAGACACGGAAGAGGATCTCGCGCGAGCGGAAAGGCTGTTGAGAGGGAGGGAAGGATCTCCATGAGTGACCGGTCAGGGCCTTCCAAGATGATCTTCATCACCGGCGGCGTCGTCTCCTCGTTGGGGAAGGGGATCGCCGCCGCTTCGCTTGGCAGGTTGCTCGTGGAGCGGGGCCTGGCCGTCACGATTCAGAAGTTCGACCCCTACATCAACGTCGACCCCGGGACGCTCTCGCCGTTTCAGCACGGTGAGGTCTACGTGACCGACGACGGTGCCGAGACCGACCTGGACCTGGGCCATTACGAGCGCTTCATCGAGGAATCACTTTCACAGGCGAATAACGTGACTACGGGCCGGATCTATCGGGACGTGATCACTAAGGAGCGCCGGGGTGAGTTTCTCGGGTCGACGGTCCAGGTCATCCCACATATTACGGACGAGATCAAGGCAGCGATCCGCCGGCTGCTGCCGAACCACGATGTGGTCATCACGGAGATCGGGGGAACCGTCGGTGACATCGAGTCGCTGCCGTTCCTCGAGGCGATCCGTCAGCTGCGCGGCGACGCGGGTCGCGGCAACACCCTGTTCATCCATGTCACGCTTATTCCGTACCTGGCGGCCGCGGGCGAGCTAAAGACGAAGCCGACTCAGCACTCGGTTCGCGAGTTGATGGAGATCGGGATCCAGCCGGACGTCCTGATCTGCCGGACCGAGCACGAGCTGACGGAGGAGATGCGCCGCAAGATCGCGCTCTTTTGCAACGTCGAGAGGGATGCTGTCATCGAGGCACGGGACGTGGAGACGATTTAT
>CANPVY010000240.1 GCA_947581845.1 uncultured bacterium
CGCCAGGCCAGACCCCGGATCTGGGCGAGATCCCGGGCGCCGTCCAGGCTGTCCACCAGTTGGCCCAGCGTGTACTCCCCCTCGCCCATAGCCGCGAAGTCAAACCGGGGGAAGCGCGTCAGGGTCTCCCGGGGTACAGCCGTGGCGTGAACGCCACCCAGGACTATGGGGGCGCCGACCAGCCGGCGCTTGATGCCCTCGGCGACCCGGGCGGCCTGGGGTACCTCGTGGGTCATGGCCGAGAGGCCCCAGAGGTCGCCACTCCGGCAGGCCTCTTCGACGGTCTCCTCCAGGGAGAGGCGCTGGAGCTTGGCGTCGATGACGCGCACCTGCGCGCCCTTCTCCCGCAGGTAGGCAGCCAGGCAGGCGATGCCGGGGTGGGGGTAGTTGGGAAGGTCGGCGTCCTCCACGAAACGGAAGGGCGGCGGACTGATAAGAACCACTTCCATCCTGAGCCCTTTATGCGGACCGGGGAGCGCCCAGTGGGGATCCGGCCGCCGGGGAAGCCGAGCGGCCGGGAAGACACCGTCGAGGGTCCATTATGCCCGCTCGCCGAAGCTTCCGTCAAGCCTGCCCGGAGGGAGGCACGGACAGCCCGTCTTCGGCGGCCAGTCCGTGGCACCCCGAGGGGCCGTCGGCCGGGCGGTCGACCAGGTCAGCGTCGGCGGGCGAAGACGAGCATGCGGTACCGGCCTCCCACCAGGCCGCTGAGCCTGTCCAGGACGTGGGTGGCCGCTCGAACGGGCCAGGCGACCTTGGCCCGGAGCCACCGTCCCGGATGGGCGGCGAAGCCCTGGCGCTGAACCGTTTCGAAGCCGGTCCGGGAGAGCACGTCATCCAGCGTGTCGGGGGTGAAGTAGGTGTTGTGCTTGTCGGGATAGAGGAGGGGGAGGGGGCCGGGGACCCGGCCGAAGGTGACACTGTGGAGTCCACGAAGGAATTTGTGGAAGAGGCTGCCACAGTTGGGGGTGCAGATGACCAGCACCCCGCCTGGCCGGGTGACGCGGGCGATCTCCCGGAGGCTTGCCTTGGGGTCGTCGAAATGCTCGATGACGTCCCACAGGGTGACAGCGTCGAAGGAGTCGGCCTGAAAACGGGCCTCTTCCAGCGTTCCGCAAAACACTGCCAGGCCGAAGTTCTCGCGGGCGGCTTGCACAGCACGCTCAGATATCTCCACCCCGTATGGCTCCCAGCCCTCCCGACGGGCCAGCTCCAGAAAGAGACCGCTGGAGCAACCCACGTCCAGTATCTTGCCCGACACCCCCTCGTCCTTGAGCCGGGCCAGGGCTTGGCGAAAGAGCTGCACCTCGGGGCTCTGCTCGTCGAACTCCCGCGACCAGCCCCGCACCAGCGGCCCCGCCCAGAACTCCTCACTGTCGTAGAAGGAGCGCGACTGGTCGGTGCTGTAGAGTTGGCTGGAATAGACCAGGCCACACTCGGGGCAGCACACCACCGACCGCTCCCCAAGAGAATATACCGGCGCAGCCTTCCTGCCGTCACACAGAGGGCAGGGACGCACAGCGGTCTCTCTCATCGAGAGCGGGCCCTCCCGTCCCACCAGTAGGTGCGGAACTCCTCCATCCCAGAGCAGACGGCGTCCACGTTCTCCGGCGACGTGGGCGGGTAGATGCCGCAGATGAGCTCCAGTCCCCCCTGGGGGGAGCCCAGCTTCCGCGCCTCTTCCTCGATGAGCTCCCGGATCTCTCCTGGCGTGCCGAAGGGGACGATGCGCTGGCGGTCCACGTCCAACCTGATGCAGGCACGCCCTTTGACCTCGCGGGCCAGCCGATCGATGCCGTTACACAGGTCCTGAGGGTTGATGATAGAGACGCCCGAGGCCAGGATGTCATCCATGATGTCCATAAGGTAACCGTCGCTGTGCAGCATCACCTCGACACCGGCTTCGCGACAGGGTCCGAAGAGCGCCTTGTAGCCGGGCTGAATCCATCGGCGAAAGTGCCTGGGTCCGAGCATGGAGGCGGTCTGCGTACCCAGGTCATCGCCGAAGCTGATGGCGTCCACGCCCATCCCGAGCCACTGGTTGACGATGGTGAGGTTGTGGTCGACGAGCATCTGGACGAGCTTGTCCAGCCGGGGGTCCTCCCGGGCGACGTCCACCATGAAATTGTCGAAACCCCGCAAGTAGAATAAGCGCATGAAAAGGAAGCCGTGGGGCACGGAGCCCCAGGTCATACGACCGTCGGCCTTGACCCGGGCGACGCGTTGTCTAGCCCCCTCCCAGTCGGCAGGACCCCGGTCGCCCTGGATGAGGGGGTCGGGTGGGGTGTAGGAGTCCAGCGCGTTCCAGTGGGAGAGTGGGTGTTCCACCACCTGACCCTCGAGGCCGGCAATCTCGCTCCTCCAGGCGCAGCCCCAGGCGTCGGTGAAGAGGTCGTGCTCGCGGTGGGCGGGGCCGGGGTCGAGTGCGTCGTAGTCGCGCTGGCCTTTCTTGAACCCGGGGAAGAGCACCGGGTGTCGAGCCACCACCTCTTCCATCTCCTCCCGCCACTGGAGCCAGGACGCTGCGGAGATGGAGACGTTGCACGGCACCCACTCCGGTCCCCGGAAGGTGGCGTTCCGTAGGTAGTTCTCCCGCTCGCTCAGCGCCATCCTGTGCGCCACCTCCGGTGGCAAGTGCTCACCATCATCCGGCCAGGCCCGGAACCGACGTAACCAACCATCGCTTCGGCAAAAGCCTTCCCCTGGACTATGCTCGGGACACGCGGCAAGGACCTCTGAGTGCCCGGCTACCGAGGGCCACCGGCCGCAGGCCGCTTCGAGCGCAGTCGCGACGCGAGAAGGTCCTTCGTCTCGGTCATCCAGTTGAGCAACCGGCCTTGCATCTCATCGATGACGGGCGAGCATTCGGGGTCCGATATCCTGTTGTCCAGTTCGTAGGGGTCGCTGTCGAGGTCGTAGAACTCGTCCAGGCCGTCGGCATTGTAGACGTACTTGTACCGGTCGTAGCGGATCATCCTCTGGGGATAGAGACGGGTGAAGCCGCGGGCCTCGGCGGCGAGGTGTTCGCGCCACCGGGTCGGAGGAGTCTCCTCCAGCAGCGGCAGGAGGCTCCTTCCCTGGGCGGTCTCAGGCGGGGCGAGCCCCACGGCCTCGAGGAAGGTCGGCATGATGTCGGCCAGCGAGACGAAGTGCCCGTCACGGGTGCCCCGCCTGGAGGCGAGGGCAGGAGCCTTGACGATCAGCGGTATCCGGTAGTTCTCCTCATACATGAAGCAGGTCTTGTCGGAAAGGCCGCCGTGGATGCCGAGCGACTCCCCGTGGTCGGCGGAGAAGACCACCTCGGTGTCCCTTTCAAGTCCCAGTTCCTTCAGGTGATCGAGGATCCTGCCGATCTGGTGGTCGATAAGCGTTGCGAAGGCGTAGTAGTAGGCGACCCGCTCCCTCCAGAAACTCCAGGGCTGGCCTCGGCGTCCGACGGGGATGATGTCGCGCTGGATGGCCGGCTTGTTCTCCAGGGAATCCTCGAAGTTCTTCCAGGGCGGTATGTCCGCGTCCCGGTACATGGCCACGAACTCTTCCGGGGCGAAGTAGGGAGGGTGCGGCCCCCAGAAGTTGCACCAGACGAAGAAGGGCTTCCCGTGCTTCCTCCAATCGGAGGAGAACCTTTCGAGGAGCGTGTTCGTGTTCTCGGCGAGGAAGTAGGGCACGGTAGCCTCGATAGGAGCCTCGAATACGCCGGCCTGGTGGCCGTAGAAAGGAACGCGGGGAAGCCTTCGTATCTCGTAGGACAGGCCCCGGCGCTTGAGGTAGTCGGCGTATTCCGGGTAGTTGAATCCGCCCCCGCCGTGCCCGGGAAAGTTGTCGCCCT
>CANPVY010000241.1 GCA_947581845.1 uncultured bacterium
CATCGCCAGGATCGCGTCCGCCTGCCTGGCGCTGATCTTGAGGGCCGAGCGCAGGTTCCTCGCCGCGGTCTCCGGCGTGCGGCTCGCCTTGATGATCTCGACGACTTCGTCGATCCTCTCCAGGGCTTTGAGCAGCCCTTCGAGAATGTGAGCTCGCTCCTCCGCCTTCGCCAGATTGAAGCGGCTGCGCCGCACGATCACCGACAGCCGGTGCTCGATCCAGACCTCGAGCATCTCCTTGAGGTTGAGTTGACGGGGCACGCCGTCCACCAGCGCCAGCGCGATGACCCCAAAGGTGTACTGAAGTTGCGTCTTCAGGAACAGCCTCTCCAGCAGCTTGCGCGGCTTCGCGTCACGCTTGAGTTCGAGCACGATGCGCACCCCGTCGCGATCGCTCTCGTCACGCACATCCGTTAGCCCCTCTAACTTCCCGCGCCGCGCCAGCTCGACGATACTCTCGATCACCCGCTGCTTGCTCACCTGGTACGGCAGTTCCGTGATCACCAGCGATGGCTTGCCGTAGGCGCCGTGCTCCACGTGGGTCCGGGCGCGCATGACGATGCGGCCGCGACCGCTGCGGTACGCCTCGTCGATACCCTCGCGGCCCCAGATGTAACCACCGGTTGGGAAGTCGGGGCCCTGCACGATCTCGAGCAGCCTACCCAGCGAGGTGTTGGGGCGGGCTAGCAGCTGGTCAGCCGCGGCAGCCATCTCCCGCAGGTTGTGCGGCGGGATCTTGGTCGCCATGCCGACGGCAATACCATCGCTGCCGTTCACCAATAGCTGAGGCAAGGCGGCGGGCAACACCTCCGGCTCCTTGAGTCGCCCGTCGAAGTTCGGTCGGAAATCGACTGTATCCTTTTCGATGTCGCGCAACAGGTCGGTGGCGACTGATGCGAGCCGTGCCTCGGTGTAGCGGTAGGCCGCGGCGGGATCTCCGTCCAGCGAGCCATAGTTACCCTGGCCGTCCACCAGTGGGTACCGTGTAGAGAAGGGCTGCGCCATCCTCACCAGGGTCTCGTATACGGCGACGTCGCCGTGTGGGTGGTACTTGCCTAATACGTCGCCGACCACAGTCGCGCTCTTCTTGTGAGTACGCTCGGGCGACAGCCCCAGCTCATGCATGGCGTACAGGATGCGACGCTGGGCAGGCTTGAGTCCGTCGCGGGCGTCCGGCAGCGCGCGCTGCACGATGACGCTCATCGAATAATCGATGAACGATTCGCGGAGCTCTTCTTCCAGGTAGCGCTCGAGGATGCGCTCGCGGCGTGCGTTCTCGACCTTGACCACAACCCCTCTCCTCTTCCCCGCGGTGGCCGATGCGAAGATAAGCCGAAGCTAGAGCCAACTTAAGCTGGACGGCGGCTGGCCTCAAGCAGCACGTTCAGAAGGCGCTTGCTCGCGCCTTCGCTTACCGGGTATCTTGCCGGCGACCACGACGAAGCGACCCATACGCGTTCAGGTGAGGCGTACCATGGTGACGGAGCCGAGACTGCCCGATGCCGCGGATGAGGGCGTGCTGGAGCTCTCTTGGGAGCTGTTCGGTGAGCTCTGCCGTGCCCTCGCCGTCAAGGTCGCGAAAGACTTCGACCCGGAGGTCGTCGTGGGGATCGCCGCGGCCGGCGTAATTCCGGGAGCGGTCATCGCCGCCATGCTGCAGAGGGACTTCCACGCCATCAAGATCACGCGGCGTGAGAGCGGAGGCGGCGCGCGTAGCCGGCCAGAGATCCTTTCGATCGCACCGCCGGAGCTGGCCGGCAAGCGGGTCCTTCTGGTGGATGAGATCTGCGAGAGCGGTGATACGCTTCGCCTGGCGCTCGCCGCAGTACGTGACATAGGTCCCACAGAGGTGCGAACGGCCACCTCGCTGATCCACGAAGGTGGCTACGTGCCGGACTTCTATGCGCTGTGTACCGAAGCGACTGTGGTCTTCCCGTGGGACCGGGAGGTCATGGAATCCGGCAGACTGGTCCTGAACCCGGAGTACGAGGGACTGTCCGAGGACTGAACCTGCGGTTAGCTCTGCCTCACGCCTCCTGCATGCTGTTCAGGAACTCCGTGTTGTCACCCGTTCGCTTCATGCGCTGAAGCAGGAACTCGATCGACTCTGCTGGCGGCATGTCGGCCAAGAAGTTCCTGAGCAGGTAGATTCGATTCAGCGTCTTCTCGTCGAGCAGAAGTTCCTCGCGACGGGTGCCCGATCGGTTAATGTCGATGGCCGGGAAGATCCGCTTATCGGCGATGTGTCGATCAAGCACGATCTCCATGTTCCCGGTGCCCTTGAACTCCTCGAAGATCACCTCGTCCATGCGGGATCCGGTCTCGATGAGCGCGGTGGCGATGATCGTCAAGCTGCCGCCCTCCTCGAGGTTGCGTGCCGACCCGAAGAAACGCTTCGGCTTATGGAGAGCGTTCGCGTCCACGCCGCCCGAGAGGATCTTGCCTGAGTGAGGTACAACGACGTTGTAGGCGCGGGCCAGGCGCGTGATCGAGTCGAGCAGAATCACCACATCTCGCTTGTGTTCCACCAGCCGCTTGGCCTTCTCGATCACCATCTCGGCGACCTGGGTGTGACGGTCCGCCGGCTCGTCGAAGGTCGAGGAGATCACCTCGGCGTCGACGTGCTCCTCCATGTCGGTCACCTCCTCCGGCCGCTCGTCGATGAGCAGTACGATGAGATGCACCTCTGGATGGTTCTCGGTGATCGCGTTGGCGATCTTCTGCAGCAGGATCGTCTTACCAGCCTTGGGTGGTGAGGTGATCAGACCGCGCTGGCCCTTGCCTGTGGGCGCGATCAGATCGATGACCCGGTTCGCGATGTCGCCGTTGTCCCGCTCCAGACGCAACCGCGCCTCAGGGTAGCGCGGCCGCAGATTGTCGAAGCTGATTCGGTGCTTCGACTTCTCCGGGTCTTCACCGTTGACCTGCTCCACCTTGAGCAGCGCCAGATAGCGCTCGCCCTCCTTGGGCGGCCGGACCTGGCCGAGCACGGTGTCGCCGGTGCGCAGATCGAACCTCTTGATCTGTGAGGGCGACACGTATATGTCATCCGGCCCGTACAGGTAGTTCCAGTCCTGACTGCGCAGGAATCCGTAGCCCTCCGGCAGGATCTCCAACACTCCTTCGGCGCGGAGGATCACGTCCGAGTCGAGCAGGTTCTGCTCGATGCGGAAGATCAGGTCCTGCTTGCGTAGGGAGGAGTAGTTCTGGATGTTCAGCTCCTCCGCCATCTGGTGGAGGTCGGCGACCGACTTCGCTTTGAGCTCGGCAATGTCTAGGGATGTACTCATGTGTTTCTGCTCTGTGAGATGTGTTCGCGGTCAGGGGAGTTACTTGACAGGGGTCACCTGCAGCGCTGCCCGGCCATCAGCGAGCGCGCGTGGCTCTACCGCGATAAGTTGCTAGATCCGTTAGTGTTGTGCCTTTTGCTGGTACCTGGTGCTCTTATGCTGTGGTGCAGTGAAAACGCGCGGCTCGCGACGCGGACAGTCGGCTGGTGTCGCTGAATTTTACTAATCCCGGTTCGAGCGGTCAAGAGTCCGGCGACGAGTACGCCATCTTTGTCCTCTGGCATACAGAGTCCATCCGGGCTGGCCGAGTGCTGAGCGGGCGGCTGCGCTCCGAACTCACGCCGGACTCGCCCGCGGTCCGCGACTTCCTGGCCGCTTGGCCCGGCTCCTTCGCCAGCCGCCCGGGAGCCCAGGGCTGGGAGCTACTGCTCTTCCAGCCATCGCCACACCGTGAGCGCTGGTGGCTGCACACGTTGTTGCTGCTGGCCACCCTGTTCAGCACCTTCGTGGCTGGCAGCCTGTTGTCGGGCCGAGCGCCGCTCTTCTTCCAAGCGCTGACCCTGTTCGACGGTTGGTGGGTACCGGTCCCCACCGGCCTCGATGCCGGCGCTCTACTGGCTGGCGCGCCCTTCGGGTTGGCCCTTGTCGGGCTGCTGGCGCTTCACGAGGCCGGTCATTACTTGATGGCACAGCGCCATCGCATCAGCGTAACGCCACCCTTCTTCATTCCGTTCCCGCCCTACTTCTCGATCATTGGCACGCTGGGCGCCTTCATCCGTCTGCGCTCCCCGGTGATCAGCCGGCGCACCTTGCTCGATGTAGCCGTGGCGGGTCCACTGGTGAGCTTCCTGGCATCGCTGCCACTCCTCTACTGGGGTCTGTTACACAGCCGCGTCCTTCCCGTGGTGCATGATCTGCCGGGCTCCTACCTGCTGCGCTTCGCCGGTGAGCGATTCTGGCTGGGTGGGTCACTCGCCCTGTCGGGTCTGGCCCGTCTCGCGATCGGGTTCTCGGCCTCCGACCAGGTTCTCGTCCTCCACCCCATCGCCTTCGCGGGCTGGCTCGGCCTGTTCGTCACCGCCTTGAATCTGCTGCCGATCTCGCAGTTGGACGGCGGCCATATCCTTTACGCGGCCTTCGGGTCCTACCAGCGCCCCCTGGCCTGGTTGTTCTTCCTGGCGCTGATCCCGCTGGGCTTCCTTTGGGCGGGCTGGTGGGTTTGGGCGGTACTGGTTTACGTGGTCGGGCGGGGCCGCGTCGAGCACCCGCCCCTATTCGATGCCGAGCGGGGCCTCACACGTGGACGCAGGGCGCTCGTGTTGCTGGCGGCGTTCGTGTTCTTGCTGTGCTTCATACCCGTGCCCTTCCGCTTCTGAGGTGTGGTGGGGTCCCGCCATGGGGTGTCTTGACGCGTCACGCGCCTGCAGAGAGATTGATAGTCCTTTTCCGAGAACACCTGCGTGGTCGCCGGCACTCCATCTGGGGGGATCGAGTCTGCATGGCCCGGCATAACCGTGACGGACAGGGTACAGATCAGCACGGTGCTGAGTATACCATCAGCTACCAGCCCGACTGGCTTCGCCAGATCAAGATCTCGCGCACGCTGGCGGGGGGTCAGCGCCAGTCGACTAAGACCCTATTCCGCAACCCGGCTATTTGTGCGGAGCGGCCTCCCGGCGAGCGGGTACGAACGCGGGTGACGTCGAAGGACGGCAAGCTCGACTTCGAGATCACGATCAACGACAAGGCGCGTCAGATCGACCAGATCGTCGTCACCTCGCGGGCTACGGATGGCAAGGGGGATATCACCTTCATCATTGATGGTGCGCTTCCCGGGCCAGGTGACCTGGGTAGGGCGCGTCGGCGCCAGCGCCGCGGGCGCTAGCTCCGCGGTCGCGCTCCTCCCCGCAGCGCCTCCAAACCGGCCTCAAGCTCCCGCAACATCGCTCGCGTTCTGGCGAACTCGCTGGCCAGCGCTTCGTCGTTGAGGAACCGACCGAGCGTCCCGTGACCCGACTCCAGGCGCTCGCTCAGCCTCTGGATACTGCGAGTCAGCGTCGCCAGGTGAGCCCTGACAACCGTGTCGCGCGCCAGCTGCCCGGCTGTGCCCTCGCCAGCGGCCCAGCGCGCGGCTAAACGTTCAACGCGAGGGCCAATCCGCCCTAACGCCGCGCGCACTTCGTGGTCGGACAACAAGCTCGACAATCCGCCAGCGGCGCCGCTCAGGTCGGCGAAGGCCTCGCTCATCTGGTTCAGCCGATCCCGAAGCTCGCCTAGCTCGCCGGGCTCGCGGACAAGCTGCGGCAGCGTGCCGCGGCCGTCTCGGGCCTGGCGGAGTACTGCGGTCCAGCGATCGGCCACAGGCCGTACCGAGTCACTGAGTGTCTCCAGACGTCGGGTCACTTCCAGCGCGTCGATCTCAGACGCTGCCGGCAGCGTGGCGCCATCGCTCAGCGGCTCGCCGGCCTCTACGGCGGGCACGATGTTGACGACCGCCTCGCCCAGCAGCCCGGCTGTGATCACCTGAGCGGTGGCTCCTTCCGTGATGAAGGGCCGTGCGTCGGCGCGGATGCTGAGCTCCACGCGCAGACGCTCGCGCGTGCCTGAGGCGGGCGGTCCGAAGGTCACCCCGACTACGTAGCCCACGGGCTGACCGGCCAACCAGACCGGTGCCCGTAGGCGGAGGTTCTGGCTGGTAAACGTTTGGAAGCAGAGGGAATAGCGTGGCTCGACCGCGTCGCGGACCTGGTCGACGAAAAAGATCACCAGCGCAATCGTCGTGACGGCAAGGCTTGTCACCACGCCGATGCGCAATTGCGACCAGAGAATTCGGCGTGCTGGCATCATCGCCCTCCGGCGGCTCGCCAGGGCTGCAGCATTGCCCGGCGCCTCTCCCTCGTCTTAGCTTGCCCAGCCATGCTCAGGTGTGGGGATAACGACTACAGCGACCGAGACTCCACCGGCGTCTGCTCCCCGGGCAGCCCAGGAGCCCCTGAGCCTGGGGTCAAGATAGTCTCCGCTGGACGGATCGGCATCTGGTGCGCTGCGAGCGTCCTGGCTGCGATTGATCGACCGCCCGCGGAGCGCCGGTCGCGTGCTGGGGGGCAGCGATGGCTGCGGTGAAGGCTGCCAGGATCGAGTTTAGCGCGGGCGGTGTGATCTATCGCCGCCGGCCGGACGGTGAGGTGGAGGTGCTGCTCATCAAGGACAGCCATGGAAACTGGGGCTTCCCCAAGGGTCACGTGGAGGGAGATGAGCAGGCGCGGGACGCCGCGCTACGCGAGTGCCGTGAGGAGACCGGTCTGAGACACCTGCGGATGCGCGATGCGCTGGCGACGACCGACTGGTACTTCCGAGTCGGCGTGACACTGGTTCACAAGTACTGTGACTATTTCCTGCTGGAAGCGGATGCCGGTGATGCCGCGCATCCGCAGAGCGGTGAGGGGATCCAGGCGCTCGAGTGGCTGAGCCCGGAAGCGGCGTTATCCCGCATCACCTACGCAAACGCGCGTCGCGTGCTCAGGCTGGCTATCGAAGCTGAGCGCCCTCCCGGCACACGGCTGGAGCCTCCGCCATGGGGGAAGTGAGGACCATGGATATAGCGTCCGGGCGAGGCGTTTCGGTCTTCCTCACGGGCGGAACGGGGTTCGTGGGTCGTTATGTCGCCCGGCACCTGGCCGAGCGTGGGCATCGCCTGCGAGCGTTGGTTCGCGAGCCGGAAACAGCTGTCGCGCTGCGTGAGCGGGGAGCGGAGCTGGTGCGCGGCGATATTAGTCGGGAGGCAGGGCTGGATGCGGTGATCGCCGGCTGTGATGTGGTGGTTCATCTGGTTGGCATCATCCGGGAGAGACCACCAGCCGTAACCTTCGAGGGCGTTCACACACGCGGAACCCTGCGTGTGCTGGAAGCAGCGCGCCGTTCGGGCGTTCAGAAGTTCGTGCACATGAGTGCGCTGGGTGCAAGCCCGCAGGGTACGGCGTATCAGAGGACGAAGTACGAGGCGGAGGAACTCGTGCGCCGATCCGACCTCCCCTACGCGATCTTCCGGCCGTCGATCATCGTCGGAGAAGGCGGGGAGTTTGTCGATATGCTCCTGCGCCTGCTTCGCCTCCTGCCGGTAACGCCGGTGATCGGTGATGGCAGCTATAGACTTCAACCTGTGGATGTGGAAGATGTAGCCGCAGCGTTCGCTCTGGCGGTCGAGCGTGACGACCTGGCGGGCGAATGTTACGAGATCGGCGGGCCCCATAAGCTGACCTACAATCGTATCCTCGAGATCGTCTGCGAAGAGTTCAGGCTGCAGCGGCCGAGGCTTCACGTCCCGGTGAGGCTCATCAGCCCGTTCGTCGAGCTGGCAACGAATTGGCGCTTACCCACGCCGATCAACTCGGAGCAGCTCACCATGTTGCTCGAAGAGAGCATCGTGCCAGGGGAGAAGAACGTGCTGCGCGAGACTTTCGGGATCGATCCGACCCCGTTTCGCTCGGTGTTACAGCGTTTGGTGGGCGACAAGGGCTGAGACTGAGTGTCAGCTCGGGCGCACGGGTAGATGTCGGGCCTCGCGGTTGCAGCGGCGGCGGCCTATAGTGTAAACAAGGAACCGAAACCGAGAGAATGCCGGATCATCAGTGGTTAGCTACGACGTGCCGCCTGTGAAGGGAGCCGAGGCAACGGCGGGGCAGCGCACAGGGCTGGTTAGCGTGCCGAACGTCGTCTCCGCATTGCGACTGCCCATCGCCGCCGCGTTTTTTGCCGTCGACGGCTTGCTCTGGCGCGGCGTGTTGCTGTTCTTCGGTGCACTCACCGACGCGCTGGACGGCTGGCTCGCCCGGCGCCTGGGGATGGAGAGCAGGACGGGAGCACTGATCGATCCGCTCTTCGACAAGCTCTTCGTCACGGTCGCGCTGGCGGCCTTCCTGCGAGGTCCCTATCTGGGTTGGCTGGGATTCGTGATTCTGGTTTCACGAGATCTCTACGTCGGTACGGCCTACCTGGTCGCGAAGCTGTTGAAGATCGGCATTCCGACTCAGCCACGCCCCGGTGGCAAACTGGTCACGTTCCTGCAGATTGTGACGCTTTTTGTGCTGCTCCTGGCGCCTGATCGGGTCGGCGTCTTCATGGTCGCTGTAGCGGTGGCCTCGGCGATCGCGATAGTGGACTACACGCTGGTTGGTGTGGCTGGTGTTCGAGGTCGCTCGCGGGCGGCCTAGACTCACGCGTATCGCGACCGTTCTGTCATGCGGAAGGGAGAGAGAATGTACAGGAGATCCGGGGCTGACAGCGCTAAGGAAAGGCCTGGGCCGCTGCGGCTGGAACGCCCGTTGCGTGCGAGCAGCATCGTCGCGGCGATCGTCCTTGCCACAGCTGTCGCCGCGTGTGATCAAGGTGCCTCCGAGCAGCCGGTCGATGTGGCCGTGATCGACAGCGTGATGGCTGAGCTGGGTGGGACCCTCACAGCCAACCTCGAGCGCGGGCAGCGCTGGCGAATGATCAGCTCCATCGGTGTGGGCCTGCCGCCCAACGACTTCCAACCGGAGGAGCTTCCCGAGCCGGGCTCGCGAGGTGCCGGCTTGCTACAGGTCTACTGTGTACAGTGCCATTGGCTGCCAACGCCACAGATGCACAGCGCCGCGGAGTGGCCGATCCTGGTACGGCGTAACCTCCTGCGCATGCAGCAGCTCAAGGACCGTTTAGGCGGCCCGCTCACCACTGGGTTGGTAGGGGAAGTCGTGTTGGCGGGTTACGAGAGCGCTGAGTTCCCCGCGCCGCAGGATGTGGATACCCTGCTCGACTATCTGCAGAGGTACGCGCTGCCCGTCGCCCAACCCGGAGAGTTGACGCCGGGCCCGGGTCGGGCTCTCTTCGTCGAGAAGTGCTCGATCTGCCATGAGACACCCTCACCCAGGGCGCATACCGTGACCGGGTGGGAGCGTCTGATCGGCGAGATGCAGGCGATCATGGCGGTGAGCGACGTACAGCCCCTGACCAGCGAGGAGCTGGACTCGATCACCGCCTATCTGCGCAGTCGCGCAACGCGCTAGCGGCCTCCCGACGCACCCAGTATCGTCGGCGCTCCTCGCTCGTCGCCCGGGCAAGGAGCGCCGTTCGCAATGGCACCGTGCCGCCAGTGCCCAGTTAACGTTTTGGCCTGGGAAGCTGTCTTTGCTAACGAGAGAGGGAAGCACCCGCAACCGAAATGGAGGGTGATCGATGAATATTCGTGTTCCGGCATTCGGGTTGTCACTGGCGCTGGGCTTTCTGCTGTCGACCAGCGGCACGGGCCTGGCCCAGGTGGCGCCCCGCAGGCCGATGTGGGGACCGCAGGATACGACGCAGGCATGGCCGTGGGCTCCCCGCTGGAGAGGTAGGGGGTTCGGTCCTGGGCTGGGCCTGCGTGCCTTCATGGATCCTGACCACGTGGGCCCCGCCATGCTGGTGCGGCTCAGGTCGTTTCTGGAGCTGTCTGACGATCAGGTCGAACGTCTAGGGCAGATCCGGGACGACCACTATGCCGCCATTCGGACGTTGGGAGACGAGCTCGCTGAGGTACGCCAATCCGTCGTCAAGGCGCGCGCCGAGCGCGACTGGGATGGGCTGGAGGACGCAATTGACGAGTTCTCGCGGCTTAGCGCCGAAGGGGCCAAGAGCGGGCTGGAGGTCGAGCGGCAATCGCTGGGTGTGCTGAGCGACGAACAGCGTGAAAAGCTCGAGGTCTGGCAGGAAGGCGTTGGCCTGTACCGCCGGGACCGCATGGGGCGCTGGCAGGACTTTCGCGGTCGCAGGCCGGGGGGTCGGGGCCGCCGCTGGCGTCGCTGGCCCGTACCGCCGCCGCCCCCTGAGGACTAATCGCAGCGGGCATATCAGACCGCCACCACGCGGGCAGGGAGTGGCGCGCGAGGCGTCGAGGGGGCAGCCGCGAGTCCCCTCGAGCCACGCGTCCCCCCCGGCCCGCACTTCTATGTAGGACTCCCAAGTCAGAGGTGTTGTAGGGCAGGGTAATGGCTGTCGGGTCTTGACGGCAGGCACGCCTAGAATATACTATACCCCTGTATAGCATAAGGAACGAACCCGAAGAGGCACCTCACATGACACCTCCCCGCACCGAGATACCTCATGCCATGGGCATCGCCGCACCGACCAAGCGCGATCTCCTCAAACGCCTTGCCCGTGTGCGCGGCCAGATCCAGGGCATCCAGCGCATGGTCGAGGACGAGCGCTACTGCCCTGACATCCTCCAGCAGTTCGCCGCCGTGCACTCGGCGCTGCGCGGGGCGGAGAAGCTGCTGCTGAGCAATCACCTGGAGCGCTGCGCGACACACGCCATCCAACAGGGAGGCGAACCTGCGGCGCAGGTCAGGCAGGAGATCGTCGATCTGCTGTATCGTTACTTGCGCTGAAGTGAGGCGGCAGAATGAGCGGCGGATGGGGTTATTCTCGGCCGCGATGGTGTCAACGTAGCGTGACTTGTAGCACGGAACAAGGAAAGAGGGATTGGTGATGCACACTCGCCTTACGGGACTTGGATTGACGATGGCGCTGGCCATCTTGCCGTCTATCGGCGCGATCGGCTCCATTCACGCCAGCCAGCACGGCCCGATGTGGGGAACGCCGCAGGACACGACTCAGACACAGCCTATGGCTCCCCAGGGGATGTGGATGGCTCCGCACATGGGGATGCACCGTATGATGATGCCCGGCATGATGATGCCTGGAATGGGGATGCAGGGCATTGGCATGCGCGGCATGTCTGGCATGTTGGGCTTCGAACACGTGGGCCCGGGCCTTTTGCTCGGTTTGAGGAGTGAGCTGGGACTTTCGGAGGATCAGGTGAGCCGACTGCAGAAGATCCGCCAGGACCACCATGCACTCATGGAAGCGATGCACAAGAACCTGCAGGAGCTGCGTGAGTCGATCTTGAGAGCGCGCTTTGAGCGCGACTGGGCCGCGCTGGAGACGGCCATCGACGAAATGGGCCGCATGCAGGCCGGCATAGCCAAGAGTTACCTGAACGTCGAGCGCGAGTCGCTGCAGGTCTTGAACGAGTCACAGCGGCAGAAGCTTGAGACATGGAACGAGGGCGCGCGCCTGTTCCGGCATCACTACTTGCAGGGGACGCCATACATGCACGGTCCCGGGATGGGGGCAGGCGCTATGTACCGACATCGCCAGGCCCTACCCCCGCCTCCGCCGCACAACTAGCAGGTCGCTGAAAAAGCCTAGTTTGCGAGCAGATCTTTCTGGTTCCAAGCTGTGAATTACTGCGCTTTCGCTAATCGGGTGGGGCGCTGGTCGCTTTTCGGAAGCGAGCCGCCGCACCGTGGCCTAGGCCGCTGCGGCAAGGACCGCCAGTCGGCCCAGCCTCAGCAGGTTGTACGCAGCGAGAACTACCAACGCTTGCTGAGCGATCTTCCAGC
>CANPVY010000242.1 GCA_947581845.1 uncultured bacterium
GCTTTAGTGGGCGATATTGCTGAACTTTGCGGGTCTGCGGGCGGCGGAGCCGCGCATTAATGTCAGCTGGATGACCAATGCCGATCGTACGCGTGACCCGGCGGCTCCATTTCAGTGCCGGCCACCGCCTGCACAATCCGGAGCTGTCGGACGAGCAGAACCGGGAGATCTACGGGCTGTGCAACAACCCGAGCGGGCACGGTCATAATTATGGGCTCGAGGTGACGCTCAGGGGCGAGGTGGATCCGAAGACGGGATACGTCTTCGATCTGAAGCGGCTGAAAGAGGCGGTTGAGGACGCGGTTCTGCGGGACGTGGATCACGCCAATCTCAACGTGGATGTGCCCTGGCTGGAAGGCGTAGTTCCGACGGCGGAGAACATCGCCGTGCGGATCTGGCAGCGACTCGAGCAGGTGCTGCCGCAAGGCATGCTGGAGCGGGTGGTCATATCGGAGTCGGAGCGCAACCTGGTGGAGTACTGCGGCGAATGACGAGTGCTGCCGGGGGTTGCAAGCGCACGTCGCGGCGGTGAGGCGCGACGGAAGTCGTCTTTGCCCGGGAGGGAATCAGAGAGTCAATGTCAGGAGAACCGAGTCAGGGCGCTGGCGGGACCGTTGACGCTTTACTGGAGACGGGAGCGTTGAGCCTGCGGGAGCTCGTACGCGCTCAGCTCTGCCTGCTGGGTGAGGATCCAGGGCGTCCGGGACTGCGGCGGACGCCGGAACGCGTGGAGGAGTCGCTGCGCTGGCTGACGCGCGGTTACGAGATGGATCTAGAGCAGGTGATCGGTGATGGGGTGTTCGAGGCCGAGCACGATGAGATGGTGATCGTGAAGGACATCGAGCTGTACTCGTTGTGCGAGCACCACCTGCTGCCGTTCTTCGGCAAAGCGCACATCGCATACATCCCGGACGGTAGGATCGTCGGGTTCAGTAAGCTGCCGCGCATCGTGGAGGTGTTCTCCCGGCGTCTGCAGGTCCAGGAGCGACTGACGGATCAGATCGCGCGGGCGATTCAGGAGATGGTGAGACCCAAGGGTGTGGGGGTGGTGATCGAGGCAGCTCACCTCTGCATGATGATGCGGGGCGTGGAGAAGCAGAACTCGAGGACCATCACCAGCGCGGTACAGGGCGTCTTTCGGACCGACCAGCGAACCCGGGACGAATTCCTGAAGCTGGTGGCTGCCCACTGGCTAAGCGCGTGACGCCGCGGCTGGAGCTGTCGGGGCGCCGAGTGCTGCTAACGGGTGCGACCGGCGGGCTGGGCCGGGTGCTGGCGGAGCGTTTGGCTGGTGGGGGAGCGGAGCTCGTGCTGATCGGGCGCCGCTCGGAGCCGCTAGAGCAGCTGGCGGTGCGAACGGGTGCCCGCGCGATTGTCGGCGACCTGACGGACGGGGAGTTCGTTGCGAGCCTGCGCGAGCAGGTGCGGGGAGTCTGGGGCGGGGCGCCGGACGTGCTGGTGAACAACGCGGGGGCCTTCGAGCTAGCGCCGTTCGCTGAGACGGAGCCGTCGGCGTTCGAGCGCGTGCTTGCCGTCAACCTTCGGGCCCCATTCGAGCTCACCCGTGCCTGGTTGCCGGACATGCTGGCGCGGGGTTCAGGCCAGATCGTGAACGTTGGCTCGGTGGCGGGGCGTAAGGCGTTTCCGGGTAACGCGGCGTATTCCGCCTCGAAGTACGGACTGCGCGGTCTGCACGAGGTGCTGGTCGAGGAGCTGCGTGGTACGGGCCTGAAAGCGACCTGGATCGAGCCGTCGGCCATGGACACACCGCTGTGGGATCGCTTCGACACGGAGGGGCGGATGGATCTGCCGGCGCGAGCGGAGATGCTCGAGCCGGGATCGGTGGCGGACGCGGTTTGTTTCGCGATCGCGCAACCGGACGCGGTTTCCGTGGAGGAGATCGTGATCAGAGCGAACCCGGCGGCACGTCGCTGCTAAGCGAGGCGCGGCGGAGCGGGCCTGGAGTTGCCAGTAGCGAGCCGACTCGCGGAACCTGCGATCAGGTAAGTGGATCATGGTGCAACAGCATCTGAGGAAGTTCCAGCGGATCAGCGCGACGAAGGGCGGCATCACGCGCCTGGGGCTCACGGAGTGGGAGGATAAGGCGCATGCCGCGGCGGCGGCCGTGTTCGGGCGTAGCAAGCGGGTCAAGAAGATCCGAGACACCGCGGGCAACACGTTTCTGGTGAACGGGGACGGCCGAGGTCAGTACGTGGTCATGGGTTCGCACCTCGACAGCGTACCGAACGGCGGCTGGCTGGACGGCACGCTCGGGGTCGCCGCTGCGTTGTCTGCGATGCAGAAGGTTCTTGCCAAGCGCCGCCATGCGCCGGTGGCGGTGGCGATCTGGGCGGATGAGGAAGGTTACCGTTTCGGCAACGGGCTCTGGGGATCGCGGGCGTATGCGGGCGCAGTGAGCGAGGAGGAGTTGCTGTTGAGCGACCGCGACGGAACGATGCTGGCGGAGGTGCTGGCGGAGCGTGGCCTGCAGAAGAGGCCGAGACGGAGCCGAGAGACAGGCGAACTGCGCGCGAGGTTCGTGTACAAGCGGCCGCTCGAGATCGCGGTTTACGCCGAGGCACATATCGAGCAAGGCGGACGGCTGATCGAAGCCAACAAGCGCATCGGGCTGGTCACCCAGGTGGCCGGCATGCGACGCTGGCGACTCGAGAGCCGTGGTGAGACCAATCATGCCGGCACGACGCCGATGCGTGAGCGTCGGGACGCTCTGGTGCCGGTCGCAGGCATGGTAGGGCGGCTGCCGCAGTTGGTGAGGGGGTTGGAGAGCGGAGTGATCACCTGCGGAGCGATGGGAGTCGAGCCCGGAGTGGCGAACGTGATCCCCGACCGGGCGTGGGCAATCGTGGAGCACCGCGCGGCGAGTGAACGAGATCAGGATGAGATCGCCCGCCGGCTGAAGGAGCTGGTGGCGACGACGGGGCCACGCGCACCAGGTGTCGGTCTGGAGATGATCCCGATCTCAGAGATGCGGCCCACCAGGCTCTCGGAGCAAGTAACCGAGCGCCTGGAGGCCGTCTGCAAGAAAGTGGACGCCGAGTCGATGCGTATGGTATCGATGGCTGCTCACGATGCGATGATTGTGGCACGGGTCGCGCCAGCGGGCCTCTTCTTCATCCCCAGCCTGAGGGGGGTCAGTCACCGCCCCGATGAGGACTCGCGCCGCGAGGACATCAAGTTGGCAGGCGAGATCCTCTATCGCTGGGCGCTGGCCGAAGTCGAGAGTGTTCTACGAGCTGACTGATCTGCTGACTTGCCCTCGCTGCGGTCCCGCGCACGGCCTCGTACTGCTCGTGCAGGAGGTCGACGATCGCCGGGTGCAGCGCGGCTGGCTCGGTTGCCCTGATTGCCGAACCGACTACCCGGTTACGGACGGTGTAGCCGACCTGCGGCTGCATCCACAGACCGGTCCTCAGGCGCGCCCACCGCACCAGGATGAGGAGCTCGCGCTCCAGATCGTGGCTCTCTCCGGGCTGGCAGAGGAGCGGGGCTACCTGCTGCTGGACGAGCGCTTGGCGCATACCGCCCATGCCGTGGCCGAGCTGGCGCCAGCCCTGGAGGTGATCAGCGTGAGCCCGGCAGCGGAGGGCTCCCGCGGAGAGCGTGGGGTGAGCCGGGTCCTCTCAGAGCTACGTTTCCCGCTGGTCGAATATCGACTGCCTGCCGTGGCGATCGCACCGGGCGGCGACCGGGAGCTGGTCGCCGCGGCAGCGCGCAGGATCGCGCCGGGAGGGCGCTTGTTGCTGTTTGACGCTGGGGATGAGGATCTCGAAGAGGTCGAGGCGTCGGGTCTCGTGATCCTGGCGGCAGAGCGCCGCACAGCCGTGGCGGAGAGAGAGCTCGAGTCCGTGGCAGGTCTGGGGTGACGATATTCTCGCGTAAGCACGGATCGAGTGGGCAGTGCCACGTGGGGGCTGGACTCGCGTTTGCATCACCCGACGGTAGTCGCTAGGATGCCGCGTGCGTCGCCGCGTTCTGCAAAGGAGGCTGGCATGAAACTGGAGGCGAAGTGGTTTGGCCTGGCGTGTGGAGTGGTTCTCGGCGTGGTGGGCTTCGTGGGCACACTGCTCTCGCTATGGTTCGGCCAAGGCCAGACGATCACGTTGCTGTCCGCGTTCTACGCGGGCTACAGCTGGAGCTTCATCGGGTCACTGTTGGCTCTGGTCTGGGGCCTGATCTACGGTTTCGTCGCCGGTTGGCTGCTCGCGACCATCTACAACAGTCTGGCGAGTGGAGCTGGTACCCCGGGTAGCGGGGGCTAGCCGGCGGCGCGCCCACAGGTGTGCGGGCCCGGGCGTTAGGGCATGGGATGGTGGCCGTTTTCGCGAGGTGCCGGAGGGCTGGGCGAGCCTCCTGACTACTACCGCGAGGGGCTCAAGCTCGCGAATCAGCAAAAGTACCACGAAGCGCTGACATCGTTTCGCTTGGCTCTCAGGCAGCGGCCGGGCGATGCGGAGATCATGCAGCAGATGGCCGTCGTCTACACGCACATCGGCATGCCCGAAGAAGCGGTCAAGTTCTACGAGGAGGCCATCAAGACTCGGCAGGACTCGCCGGCCGCACATTACGGCTTGGCGTTCTTGCTTTTGCATCGCGGAGACACGCCAGGCGCACGCTGGCATTTACAGGCGTTCCTGCAACAGCCGCCCAGCGACGAGGGGGCTGCCGCCCATATCGAGCACGCGCGCAGAACGCTGCAGCAGCTCGAGGCTGGCGGCATCGCAGAGGGAGAAATCGACGCCTGGGGTGGAGAGTAGCCTTGGCCCCGGACAGAGCTCGATCCACGCTGCGCACCGCAGGTGCGCCGGCTACTGACATCGCGGCGGCTAACATCGCAGAGCTGTTCCTTGCAGCCGTCGATGGCTACCAGAAGCCGGATGCTCTCAAGTACAAGAAGGCGGGCGCCTGGCACAGCATCTCCCACTCCAAGCTCTACGAAGACGTCAAGCAGGCAGCGCTGGGCCTGCGAGCCCTGGGCATCGTTGCCGGCGAGCGCGTGGCGATCCTGTCCGAGAACCGGCCGGAGTGGCTGATATCCGACTTCGCGTGCGTGATGAGCCGGCTGATCAGCGTGCCGCTCTATGCGGTGCTGCCGGCCGAGCAGATCGCTTATATGCTGCGCGACAGCGAGGCGAGCGCCGTCTTCGTCTCGACAAAGGGGCAGTTGGAGAAAGTCAGCAAGCTCAAGGGGCAGATCCCCTCGCTGAAGCGCATTGTTGCGTACGAAGAGGCACTCGGCTCTGAGCCGGATGTGCTGTTGTGGAAGGATCTGCTCGAGCTGGGGGCCTCCGGCGCGAGCGAGCAGCTGGACGATGGCTATCGGGCAGAGGCGCTAGCCAGCGATCCCCAGAATATCCTGACGATCCTCTATACATCGGGGACGACGGGCCAGCCCAAGGGTGTCATGCTGACCCACAACAACGTGGCCTCGAACGTCCGCGCCTGTCTGCAGGTCCTCGATCTCGGTCCGCAGGATGTGACTCTCTCGGTGTTGCCACTATCTCACATATTCGAGCGCACGGCCGGTCATTATAC
>CANPVY010000243.1 GCA_947581845.1 uncultured bacterium
CATTTCTATTGCAAAGCTACAGGGCCAGAGAGCTACCGTTGCCGATTAGGGGAGGAGGCGCTAACTTAGATTTCCCTCTATGTGCTAGCCTGCAGGACCTCCCCGCGTGTAACTCCCCCGCCACCAGTGATATGGCAGCTACCTGCCTGCGTTGTAGCGCGAGCCTGCCGTTCGAGGGCGCTCCCTGTCCTGAGTGCGGGACGCCAGGCCCGGCGCCGGAGTTCTATTTGCGCCCGGTCGACCGCTCGCCGATCAGCGAGGAGTTGCTGGAGCACCTGCGGGCGGCGACCAGCGGCGAGTTCGAGATCATCCGCGAGATCGGCCGCGGCGGGATGGCTCGCGTGTATCTCGCACGTGAGATCGCCCTCGACCGCCAGGTCGCGCTGAAGGTACTGTCCCCGCTATTCAGTGAGTACCCGGAGATCGTTCGACGCTTTCAACAGGAGGCGCGCACGGCGGGGCAGCTGAGCCATCCCAACATCCTGCCCGTCTTCGCCGTCTACCAGGGCGACGGCCTCTCGTTCTTCACCATGCCGTTCGTCAAAGGCTGCAGCCTGCGAGACATCCTGCGGGCGGCCGGCCCGGTCGAGCTCGAGGAGGCGCTCGAGTATGTGCGGCAGGCCGCGAAGGGTCTGGCCTATGCTCACCAGCATGGTGTGGTTCACCGGGACGTCAAGCCCGAGAACATGCTCCTCGAGGAGGCGACGGCTCGGCTGTTGCTCACCGATTTCGGTATCGCTAAGGCGCTTGGCGCCGAGTCGCTCACCTTGCCGGGCGACATGATCGGCACGCCCCACTACATGGCGCCCGAGCAGTGCGGAGGGCGGCTGGAGGTCGATGCGCGGACAGACCAGTACTCGTTAGCGCTGGTCGCGTACGAGATGCTGACCGGGGAGCACCCGTTCGCCGTTGACGGGTTGCGGGAGCTGCTCATGAAGCAGCTGAAAGAGGATCCGCCGCCGCTCAGCCAGCGACGGCCCGACCTCCCGCCGCACGTCTGCCAGACCATCCATCGGGCGCTCGCGAAGGATCCAGAAGCTCGCTTCGATGCTATCGAGGATTTCGCCCGGGCGCTGCTGGGCGCTGTGGGGTCCGAGGGTGTGGGCAGGCACGGACGGCACCGCGCCGGAGACGCGACCAGTGGAGCCCACGCCAAGACAGTGCGGATGCGCAAACAGTTGCTGAGACTGCACCGGAAGCGCCGGCTGCGGAGATGGGCCGGTCGGGGAGCAGTCGCGGTGGCGGCCTCCCTCGCACTCTATCTCGGTGTGGCCGCTGTGTCCCGCGGTGGCGCGCCTCCGGCCAGCGAAGTTGCGCCTGATGCTGCCGAGCGACTGCGGGTTGCGTTTGCCGAGGTCGACGCCCTCACGACAGCTGGCGCCGAGCTGTCAGGCCCGCCAGCGGATCTGCTGGGTGGCGACGCAGACGAGCTGCCTGTAGTGCCGTCAGCGGAAGGTAGTGGCGGCGGAGAGCAGCTGGCAGCGGCTGCGGTGCCGCGGCGTCCCCGCACACGATCGGCAGGGAGCGCAGCGGGCAGCGCGCCGGCGAGTGCGGAGCAGGATCGGCCGTCTCGATCGTCGGGTGGTGCGGTGAACGAGGACGAGGGCCGGGCTCAGGAATCCGAGCTGCCGGCCACAGCGGCTCCCAGCATCGAGGAGGGAAGTGAGCCAACACGGGCAACCGGCGAGGGTGCCACGGAAGAGCAGCCGCCGGAGGCGTCGCACGATCGCGGCCCAGCGGCTGCGGAGCCGGCGTCAAGCAATTCACCCCGCCCGGCGGGCGATGCGACTCCGGTGGAGGAGGATGCCGCGGGTGAAGGAGATGTCGCTGCGGTCGCCCATGAGTCGGCGAGTAGTACACCCGACTGGGTGCTCGAACAGTATCGTCTGGCTCTGGAGCAGGAGGATCTGGAAGCGCTCGCTCACATCTACAGCGGCGAGCTGCCAGCGCAAGACGCCAGAATGCTGCGCCGAATCTTCGACAGCGCCGAGGAGATCCGGGTCGAGATGAAGGCGGGCGAGTACAAGATGGAGGGAACCCGGGCAATCGTGGACGTCGAGTTCCCCATGCGCTACGTCCTGGCCCGCACGAAGCGGGCACAGCAGTACACGCTCAAGCTGCGAATGACGCTCGAGCAGCTCGGCGAGGGCTGGCGGCTGCTGGCGCTCGAGCAGCGCTAGCTCGCGCTCGCTCTCACATGCTCTTGCCGCTTGTCTAACCACTTTAAGACAAGGTAACTTAGCCTCGCTGTCCCGCTAACGACGCCAGCTTCTGGCCGGGGTGGTTCGGGCCTGATGGATACGTGCCCTCAGTGTAACACTCAACTGCCGGAGAACAGCCAGTTCTGCCCGCGTTGCGGTACGCCGACGTCGGGAAGCTCTGAGCTGCTGGCCTCGTCGGCGTCCGATCCTACTGGACTCCTGGATCGCCTCAGGGCGGCGACCGTCGGCGAGTTCGTGATCGTGCGCGAGCTGGGGCGCGGCGGCATGGGTCGCGTCTACCTGGCGCACGAGGTCGCGCTGGATCGACGGGTAGCCTTGAAGGTGCTGCCGCCCGCCTTCAGCGAGCACGCCGAGATCGTGCAGCGCTTTCAGCGCGAGGCCCGCACGGCTGGAAAGCTCAGCCATCCGTACATCGTGTCGGTCTATCAGGTCTCGGAACGGGGTGGGCTCTACTTCTTCACCATGCCCTACATAGAGGGGCCGAGCCTACGCCAGATCCTCCGACAGACGCCGCAGCTCAGCGTCGAGCTGTGCCGGCGTTACCTGTGCGAGGCGGCCGACGCACTCAGCTATGCCCATGGACAGGGCGTGATCCACCGCGACGTCAAGCCGGAGAACATGTTGCTCGAGGGCGACCGGAACGGGCGACTGTTGCTCACCGACTTCGGGATCGCCAAGGCGCTGGGTGCCGCCACGACCCTCACGCGTCCTGGCGACATGATGGGCACGCCGTACTACATGTCGCCGGAGCTGTGCGTGGAGGCCGAGCGCATCGATGCGCGCAGCGACCAGTACTCGCTGGGGCTGGTGGCCTATGAGATGTTGGCGGGACGGTTCCCGTTCAGCGCTGACAGCCTGGCCGCGATCGTCTACAAGCACACGCACGAATATCCCGAGCCGCTCTCACAGGTACGCCCCGATGTGCCCGAGGATCTGGTCTCGGTGATCCAGCGGGCGATCCGCAAGCAACCGGACGAGCGCTTTCCGACGATGGGCGACATGCTGGAGGCGCTGGGTGCGGCCACGGCGAGGACGTTGATCGTCGATCGCACGCCGCTGACTGCGGCGCGGCACGAGCCAGCAGGGCGGCGCTGGCTTCGCCCGGCGCTCGTGAGCGCCGTGCTGGCTGCGGTGGTCGGGCTCGCTGGACTCGCGATCTGGCGGCAGTGGCTACCCTTGCTGCGTCCCGGCGACGCGCAGCTGGCAGAGATCAGCGTGCCCGGGGAGGAGGCGTCGCCGCCGGGCGCCGCAGCGGCGCTCCCGGACTCGGCCAGCGCGGTGCCCGACAGGACGCCGGGTGCTTCAGGCGCCCATGTCGGGGTGGCCCAGGCCGAGAGGCCCGCGACGGCGACCATAACGGATCCAGGCCTCGAGCCCGGGCGCGAGGAGGCACTGGCGGCCAGGGATCGCGCGAGTGACGCGCGGCGCCAAGCCATCGCCGCGCGCGCCGACTCAGTCTTCCGCGAGGGCTTTGCGGTAAGCGACACCCTACGCGCTGAGGCCCAGCGCGCGCTCGTTGCAGGGCAGTTCGCTCAGGCCACGATTGCCTTCGACGGCGTTGCCCGGGACTTCGAGGACCTTGCCGCCGAGGCCCGGCGGCTGTTGGATGAAGCCGGGCTGGCAAGGCCTGAACCGGCCGAAGAAGGCCAGCCCGCCGCCGGCGAGCCGTCCGAGGTGGAAGGCCAGCTGGAACCCGAGGCTGTGCTCACGCCCGAGCAGGCCATTGACGAGTTGCTCGAATCCTACCGGCTGGCGCTGGAGGCGGAGGACACGGCGGGTCTCAGGCGGGACGTCTATCCCGATACTGTACCCAGCGACAACGCCCGAGTGCTGCGTGTGTGGTTCGAGGAGGCTGAGGGTCT
>CANPVY010000244.1 GCA_947581845.1 uncultured bacterium
CCGTCCAGCCGCGCGCTACGCGATCATCACGGACAGCCAGGTCTACGGCCTCTATGGCGAGCGTCTGCAAGCGTCGCTCAGAGGCGCAGGACTGGCGACAACTACCTTGAGGTTTGCCGCCGGCGAATGGAACAAGACCCGCGAGACCTGGATCGAGATGAGCGACGGGTTGCTGAGGGCGGGGTTCGGGCGCGATGCGGTGGTGATCGGGCTTGGCGGTGGTGTGGTGGGCGACGTGGCCGGCTTCGTGGCGGCAACCCACTTGCGGGGAGTGCCGCTCATCCATGTCCCGACCACGCTGGTGGCGATGGTGGACAGCTGCGTGGGCGGCCTGGTGGGGGTGGACACGGGCGTCGGCAGGGATCTGGTGGGCGCGGTTCATGAACCGAGCCTCGTCCTCATCGATCCCGCGTTGCTGATGAGCCTGCCGCTGCCGCATGTCGCTGCGGGCGTGGCGGTGGCCGTGAAGCACGGGCTCATCCTCGACGCCGGCTATTTCGAGGAACTGGCGGCGAATTTGGACCCTATCTTCGCTCGGGAGCCGACGGCTCTGGCCAAGCTCATCGCGAGGTCGGTGGAGATCAAGGCGGAGGTTTTAAGCCGGGACGCGCGGCAGAGAGGGTACCGGAGTGTGCTGGACTTCGGGCACACGGTGGCCTGCGCTCAGGGAGCCATCGCGGGCTACGCCTGGCTGCATGGTGAGGCGCTGGCCGCCGGGATAGTGGCGGAAGCGGCGATCGGTGAGGCGGTGGGTGTCACCCGGGATGGCGTAGCGGGGCGCATCCGTAAGGCACTGGAGGCGGCCCGGCTGCCAGTGGCTATAGACGAGGATGTCGAGGCGGAACGCTTCCTCGAGGCGCTGAGGCTGGATCGGGAGCGGCGGGGTGGGGTGGGCTACACGTTGCTGGCGGATGTCGGCGCGGTCGCAGGATCGGAGGGGCAGGGCTGGACGCGGCAGGTGCCGGAGGAGGTTGTGCGTGCGGCGTTATTCGGGTAGGGGGCGGGTTTGACGAGGCGTCGATTTCTTTACACATTGAAAGGTTAGGTAATTTCCGCACGGAGGAGAGCCATCGGGGACCAGACGCGTTTCGCAGGCCTGTCAGTGGGCGACTTGCTCGATCGTGTTGCAGCCGAGCAGCCCGACAGGCCCGTGCTGAGCTGCCTGCAGGACACAGTCTCCTACGGGCGGACAGAGCTGCAGGCGCGCGCCCTCGCCGCCGCACTCCATAACCTGGGCATCGGCGCGGGCGATCGCATCGCCATCGATCTCCCGAATGGGCCCGAGTTCGTCCTCTCGGCAGTGGCGGCGGCGAATCTGGGCGCCGCGATCGTACCGCTCAATCCCGCGTACTCGGCCCACGAGCTGCAGTTCATGTTGCGGAACTCGGAGGCATCGGTGGTGATAGCCGCCGAGGAGTACGAGGGTCAGGACAAGCTGGAGCTTTTCGAGCGGCTGCAGTTCAACCTTCCGGATCTGCAGTACGTGGTGACGGTGGGCGAGGAGGATCTCTGGTACGATGACCGGATCTTTCAGTTCGAGGATCTGGTCTCGAGCGGCGAGGGAAAGAGCTATCCGCGGGCGCGCGTCGATCCCGAGGAGGACGTGTACGCCATCCTGTACACGGCGGGCACCACGGGTAAGCCGAAGGGCGTAATGCTGACGCATGCGAACCTGGTGAGGACGAACGGGGCAACAGCGGAAGCTCTGGGA
Organism: uncultured bacterium; assembly: GCA_947581845.1. GTDB lineage: Bacteria > Gemmatimonadota > Gemmatimonadetes > Palauibacterales > KS3-K002. The sequence goes on from CANPVY010000244.1 coordinate 1,712, forward strand.
CTGACGAAGGAGGACAAGGTCCTGATCGCGGTGCCCATGTTCAATATCTTCGGGCTGGGCGCTCTCATCTCCGCGTTGACTGTCGGGGCGACAGTAGTGCTGATGGAAAAGTACGAAGCTGCCAGCGCGCTGAAGCTGATCGTGGAGACGAAGGCCACGGTGGTCCAGGGTGCGCCGACGATGTTCGCTCAGCAACTGCGGAGCGGTATGATCGATCAGCTGGACCTGTCCAGCCTGCGGACCGGTGTCGTGGCAGGCGCGCCCGTGCTGGATCGGCTGGCGCGGGAGATCCGGGAGCGCCTGGTGCCGGGTTTGGAGATCGCCTACGGCCTGACGGAGACATCGCCGACGGTTTCGATTACGCGGCGCAACGATCCGGCCGAGAAGCGCAACTACACGGCCGGCCGACTGCTGGAGGGCGTCGAAGTTCGGGTGCTCGGTGATGACGGCGCGGCACTCCCGGTGGAGTCGATCGGTGAGCTTGCGGTTCGGGGCTTCAACGTGATGAAGGGCTATAACAGGCAACCGGAGGAGACCCATCGTTCGCTCACGGAGGACGGTTTCTTCCGGACGGGCGACCTCGGCATGATGGACGAGGACGGGTACTTGCATATCGTTGGCCGCAAACAGGACACGATCGTGCGCGGCGAATACCTGATCTACCCTCGCGAGCTGGAGGATTTGTTGCGCCTGCATCCTGCTGTGCAGGAGGCTGCGGTCGTCGGTGTCGCGGATGAGGTCCTCGGTGAGCTCACCTGTGCCTGTGTCATGCCGGTGGAAGGTGCGATCGTGACCGGCGATGAGATTAAGGAATTTTGCCAGGGTCAGATCGCCCAGTACAAAGTCCCGGACCTTGTGCGATTCGTGGACGCGTTCCCCATGACAGGAAGCGGCAAGATTCGACGCGTCGAACTCGCTCGCATGGTACGAGCCGAACGGGGAGCGCGTCAATCGTAGTATGGTTGTTTCGTAGTATGGTTGTTTGAGAGAGCAGACCTGCTCGACTCCGCCCGAGCGGCGAGCGTGCCGGAAGCATCGGCGGGGCACGGCTGCTGGGACCGAAAGGGAAGGATCCCGGATCGGTCGTCGGCGCCGTTGCCCGCGCAAACGCAGGATGGCCTTCCGGTGGGGTTCCGACCCTCAGCCCCTCGCGCCAGGGCGACGGGCCTGCCTCTCGACGTTGTAATTTATTAACACACAAGGAGTTACGAGAGGCATGCAGATGCAAGCAGACGCAGCTGATCGTCGGGGCGATCCCGCCCCTGAGCCGAGCGGTGCCCTCCAAGCGGCGCTGCTCATCGACTTCGATAACGTGACGATGGGGATCCGGTCGAACCTTGGGGAGGAGCTGCGCAACCTGCTCAACTCGGATGTCATACGCGGCAAGGTAGCGGTGCAACGTGCCTATGCGGATTGGCGGCGCTACCCGCAGTACATCGTGCCGCTCTCCGAGGCTTCGATCGATCTGATCTTCGCGCCGGCTTACGGCTCATCGAAGAAGAACGCGACGGACATTCGGCTGGCGATCGACGCGCTTGAGCTTGTCTTCGTGCGACCGGAGATCAGGACGTTCATCCTGATGTCGGGTGACAGTGATTTCTCGAGCCTGGTTCTGAAGCTGAAGGAGTATGGGAAGTACGTCATCGGAGTCGGGATCCAGGAGTCGAGTTCCGATCTGCTGGTGCAGAATTGCGACGAGTATTACAGCTACTCCTCGCTTTCCGGGTTGAGCAAGGCGGGCGATCAGCCGCTCGAGACCCACGACCCTTGGGTGTTGGTGGCGAAGGCTGTGCAGAAGATGGTTGAGCGCGGGGACACGATGCGCTCCGATCGCTTGAAGCAGGTGATGCTGGAGATCGACCCGTCCTTCAGTGAGAAGGAGCAAGGCTTCACCAAGTTCAACAAGTTCGTAGTGGAGGCGGCTTCACGTGGCCTGCTCACGATCCAGAAGATGGAGAATGGGCAGTACGGAGTGGCGCCCGGGGGCAAGGCCGAGGGCGAGCGAGGCGGGGCAGCGGAGCAACCGGAGCCACGGCGGCCGGCCAGACGGGGTTCGGGCAGGCGGGAGCGGGGTCGTGAAGAGAAGCGGCCAGAGGCGCGAGCACGCGATCGAAGCGGGGACAGCGAGCGTGTCGGCAGGGCACGACAGAAGCTCACGATGGAGACGGCGCTCGAGCATCTGCACCGTGCACTCGAGGCGTTACTGGAGGGGGGCAGCGGGTCGGTTCGTGACAGCGATGTGAAGCGCCGGATCCTGGAGATCGATCCCGATTTCGATGAGGGCGAGCTGGGCTTCAGCAAGTTCAGCAAGTTCCTGCAGGCCGCGGCGGAGGCGGGTGCGATCGAGGTCACGCGGGGGCCGAACGGGAACTTCCACGTCGGACGCGCGAAGCCCTCCAAGCGGCGGCGGTCCGCGAAGCGTGAGCGCGCGGTGCCCGCTTCGGAGGAGCAGGCCCGGAAATCGGCGGTCCAGAGGTTGACGCGGCTCTTCTTCGGTGGCCGGGAGCGCGAGGGGGAGGCGAAGGAAGCGGAGCCCGAGCGCGAAGCGGAGGTGGCCACGGCGCCGCCCGTTTCAGCGCCCGAGGAGGCACCCAAGAGCCGGAGAGGTGGACGCGGACGCCGGGGGCCCGCGGAGGCGACGGCGGCCAGGAGCAAGAAAGGCGCGCGCTCCGCCGGGCGCGGACCGCGCGAGGACTCGGCGGCACGGCGCCGCGGGACGGGGCGGCGCGGGGAAGCGAGGCGCAGTGAAGCACGGCGCACTGCCGATCGTCCGAGACCGGAACGCCGCTCGCCGGAGCAGAGAGCGTCGGCGCCCGAGCGGGAAGAGGTTTCCCCTGCCTCTGAGGTGGAGGTAAGCGCACAGACGGAAGCGGGTTCGGAGCCGGTGGCTGGCCCGGTGGAACGGCGAGAGCCGGCCGCAGAGGAGAAGCGCGACCCCGTGGTGCCGGCGCCCCTGCCCGGCGCGCCGCGGGGGACGATCCGCGGTCGCTGGGGCACACGCGGACGCTACCGCCCGGCGGGGGCACCGCCGCCGATCTTCGAGGGGCAGAGGGGTCCGGGGAGCGGGAGCGTGGACGTGGATGCCGAACGTGGGCCGGACGCGGATGCGGCGGCGGAGCTTGAAGCTGACCTCGCGCCCGCCGGCGAGGGCCGCCTCGGCTCACCGGAGCTCACGGGCCTGATCGCCCGCCTGACACGCTATCCCGGCGTCGGTGAGCGGACGGCGCAGTCGCTGGTCGAGACGTTCGGCACGGACGTGTTCCGCGTCCTGGATGAGGAGCCCGAGCGGGTCAAGGAGTTGTTGCCGGACCACCGGGCCGAGCGAGTTCTCGACGCACGCCGGGAGGAGCGGGAAGCCGGCGGGGCGTGAGTCGTCGCTACGTCGCTCTGGCGGCCGAGTTTTTTGATCGGGATGCCGAGACGGTAGCCAGAGAGCTGCTCGGCGCCTACCTGGTCTCGGACTGTGGCGGTCTCCGTTGTGTCGGCCGCATCGTCGAGACGGAGGCCTACCCGGGCCCGCATGACCCCGCCTCTCACGCCGCTGCGGCGATCGGGCGTACGGCCCGTAACGACCCTATGTTCGGGCCACCCGGCACGGCGTACGTCCATCTCAACTTCGGGGTTCACTGGTGCCTGAACGCTGTGGTGGGCCCGGAGGGCTACCCGGCAGCGGTCCTGTTGCGCGCGCTCGAGCCCGTCGAGGGTCTGGAGGCGATGCGCCGACGACGTCGAGGACGGCGCGAGCGCGAGCTGACCTCGGGGCCCGGCAGGCTATGTGGAGCGCTGGCGATCGGCCCCGACCTACAGCGGCATCGCTTGAGCGAGCCGCCCTTGCTCATCGCGGCGGGCGAGCCGGTCCCGTCGCGTGAGGTCGTGCGCACGACGCGCATCGGCATCAGTCGCGGGGCAGAGAAGAGGTGGCGCTTCTACGATGGCAGGAGCGCCTGCGTGAGCCGCCGGGCCGGCTGAGCCTGTGGAGGCCCGCTGAGCCCGGCGGCGGCAGGCTTCAGGCGGCCTCCGCTTTCGGCAGCGGACGGCGCAGCGCCCAGCGCAGAACGAAGGCGAGAATGAGGGCGACGGCGAAGGCGCAGACCACCGTGGGACCGGTCGGCAGGTCATGGTGGTAGGAAGTGTAGAGCCCCCAGACCGTGGCCAGCACGCCGCTCGACCAGGCGATCCCGATCAGCCGTCCCGGCTGCGCGGTGAAGAGGAAGGCGATGACGGCAGGGATCACCAAGAAACTGAACACCACCAATACACCGGCGATGGCGACGGCGGAGGTGACGACGAGGCCGAAGAGCGCGTAGAAGAGGAAATCCCACCACGCGATCGACCAGCCCGCGCTGCGCGCCAGCTCCGGTTTCATCGAGATCGTCATGAAGCGGTCGCGCAGGAACCAGTGGACCGCGCCGATCACGCAGCACAGGGCAGTCGTCCTCCAGATCTCCGTCCAGCCCACCCAAAGGAGGGTGCCGGAGAGGAGCTCCTCGACGTGCTCGGCCCCACGCGGCGCCTGGGCGACGACCAGGATGGTCGCCGCTGAGGCCACCACGTAGACGATGCCGATGATGGCTTCCTGGGGCACGCGGGTGCCCTCCATGCGTGTCACGCTGAGCAGGGCAGCAGCGATCAGCGTGACCGTCAGCCCGATGGAGTAGCCCGCCACGGACTCCGGAATACCCAGCCAGGCGCCCAGGGTGTCAGCGAGACCGAGGCCGGCGGCGGCCCAGCCCATGGCCGCGACCTGTGCGAGGGCCAGGTCCACGAAGATCACGCCGCGGGCGATGATGTGGATTCCCAGGTACGCATGGATGCCGACCAAAACCAGAGAGGCCACGAGGGCCGGTAGCATCAGTTCCAACATGTGTCCGCCCGTCCGCTGGAGGTTGTCTGTTCAGGAAGCCGGGTTTCACCCCGACGTCCAGTAATGCCGCCACTCTGTTCAGCAACAGAACACTCGACACAACACTGCTGTCACAGGCC
>CANPVY010000245.1 GCA_947581845.1 uncultured bacterium
TCGAGCACGATCAGAATCAAAAGAAGATGCGGCTGTATCTCGAGCGGAGGCTTGAAAGCCAGAAGGCCGATGTAGACAAGCAGCGTGAAGATCAGGAAGGTCGTGAAATAGGAAGCGAAGTAGTCTCTGCGAGCGACGGTCAAGATGGATGGCGCCGGGGGGTTCATATGTGCTCTCCAGACGAGCCGCCGCCCCTTCCAGACGCCGCCGTCGGGTGCGGGCAGACAGGCTCCAGCCGTGTATGAGATGCCCGTTGGGGGCTCACGGCACGATACACGCCCCCGCCCGCTGGTTCAAGTGAGGTCGTCGGCGCGCGATGCTGGCTCGCGCCCGCCTACGGCCGCCCCCGACTCTGGCCCCGCGCGATGCCGCCGGCGATCAGGTGCGCGGTGCGCAGCGGCTCGGGGATGTTGGCGTTCACCGCCAGTCTCCGAATCACCCGTTCCGCCTCCTCCCGTGTGAGCCCCACCCGCTGCACATACACGCCGGCCACCGGCTCCATCGAACCCAGCCTCTCGATCAGCGCCCACTTGCGCTTACCGCCCGGGACCCGCGTCAGCAGTGCCTTGCGGATCCTGTCCAGCCGCGGCTGCCGACGCGCCACCACCATAACCGGCAGCCCGAGGTTCGCGTGCAGCCGATGCAGGTCAATCACGTTGAACCCGGCCAGCGCGATCCCCTGCAGCAGCACCAGCTGCAGCTGGGCCGCGAACTTGGACGACGCGACCATCTCGGTCAGCACGCGGGTGGCGTTCGCACCGTCCGTGCGCACCCGACCGCACAGCACACCCTCGAGCCGCAGCCCCGAGAAGACAGCGCCGACCACCGGGACGGTGGCCTGCCCGTACTTGTCGAACGATCCGTCGTCGAAGCCGACGACATGTGAGAACGTCCTACGGGCCATTTATCGCATTCGACTCAACGGTGCACAGCAACGCTGCCCTGTATCAGAGCTCTTCGTAGGTCGTGAACCGGATGCGATCTGGATCTCGGTCGAGGAAAGCCGCCAAGACCTCGTCCTCCCAGATCTTCCAGTTCTCGGGGTACTCATGCTTCGGCCGGGGACGATCCACCGGACCCCACAGTCTCTCCCAGGCGGCCCGGCTCTCGTACACCCAGACCGCCGTGTACTCGCCGCGCCGCGAGCCGCGGATGCCTCTCAGGAACTTCTGCTCCACCAGTCCGGGCAACTCGAGCAGCTGACGTTCGCGTGCTTCACGGATAGCCCGTTCGAACTCCTCTGCCTCGACGCCTGGCTTCAGATGATACTCGTGAATGCTGACGATCTTGGCCATGCGATCACTCACTGTCCGGTCTGCTACAGGAGAGCATATCAGGGCACAGAAGGTGATGCCCGTCTCGAGCGGGTCTCAGGATTCGCTTGTTGCGAAAGCGTGTCGTCCGGCAGCCGCTGGACTCCAGCGACTACCGGACAACGAAAGTGAAGATGCTCTCCTCTCCGTCAGCTCTCTGCGCTCGCGGCCTCGCGCTAATCACCCTCCATCCCGACGACCCGCAGCTTCACGACGTACTGAACGTCCAGCTCGTCGCGCCACACGCCGTAGATCCTGTCGCCACGGATCATGCGCGGCGCGAAGCGAGTCGGCATGGTGACGATGCCGAGGTACCGCCCCATGCCATCAAACACGTCCCACTCGGGGGCCCCGGTGTCCTCGAGCGGGTTGTAGTTCTCGAGCTGCTCCTCGCTGAGCTCGGTCGGCGCCTGGCCGTGCTGGACCCAGACGGTACCTTCCGGGCCAGCGGTTACCGTGGCGAACGCTGGGAAGAACTCGCCGAAACTCACCCTGGACTCGAGCTGAGCGATCGCCTCCGGTGGAACCCCGAGGTTCGCCCACGCACGCTTGAGGAACGTCAACAACGCTTCCTTGTCCCCCTCGCCCACGGGCGTTTGCTCGAACGGCATCTTGATCACGCGTTCCAGCTCTCCCTCGGCGGAGTAAAGGCCGATCCGGTACTCGTCGTTGACGGCATAGATCAGCCCCAACTCGTCGCTATAGTCCCAGGACGACTCCGGCGAAAAGAACTTGAACTCCGGCGCACCACCCGACAGGCGGAACGTCTCGCCGGATCGGAACATAAGCAGCGTGTCCAACACCGCCCCGTCGACCGCGAAGGTGACGATGGCGTCGTGTGGGTCCTCGATTTCCGGCTGGCCGGGAAACGCGAACTGCCGCACCTGCCTGACCAGCACGCCCGAAGGCGTCCCCTGGAAGACCAAGGGAATCCCCTGCTGCAGATCCAGGGGCGAGCTCCCCGGGCTCGAGCCGTCGGGCGCGTAGCGGTTAATCCGCAAGTTCTGAAGGTCCGGCACGAGCAGTGTGTCACCCGGCCCCATCAGGACGAACGTCGCCCCCAGCAGCTCGCCCGGCCCGCTGCCACGAGCGCCAATCGTCTGCTCATAGACACCGTCGGGGGAGTAGACCTTGACTTGCTGGGCCTGTGCGTCGAGGACGAAGATCCGGCCATTCGAGTCGACGGTGAGGAAGCCGATCTGCCCGAACATGTAGTCCGGGTCACCCTCGAGCGTGCCGATCTTCAGCTCCTCCTCAACGGTCCAGACCTCGCTCTCCGTCCACATGCCTTCCGCGGGATTGGAGACGATTGCCACGCCCGCGCTGTCCGTGATCGTCCCGGCCCATTCCCCACCGCCGCCCGCACATGCCGCGGCAATCACCGCGGTGAGTGCAACAGCGCACAGCTGATGTAGTCTCATGGTATTAATGCTCCCTTCCTCTGGCTGGTCCCGGCAGCGGCGGGCAGCATTAACCCCTGCCCTTCGGGACGAATGAATTCCCGGTCGCACAAAGTTGTGAAACCTCAAACTAGCGAACGGTCCAACGCCTCTCAATCGTGGCTGACGCTCACTCGCCAGCCCCTGGCGCTGCCCAATGTCGCAGTCGCCCGTCCTAGCCTCGCAGCGCCCAGCGGACGATGTTGGCGAGCTTGGGCGGTGTCCCCTGCATGAGAACCGCGACACGGAAAACCCGGCCCCCGGCCCACACGCAGAAGCCGGCGCAGAGGATCATCCCCGCCATACCGAGCCACGGTTGCCACACGGGGATGCTCTCCTGCACGGTCTGCCTGATCAACATCAACATCGGCGTAAAAAACGGGACGAACGAGAGTCCAGTCGCAAACGCGCTCGTAGGCTCCCTCAGCACGGGCACAAGCACGAACATCGGGATCATCACCGGCAGCATCCCTGGCAGCATCATCGACTGGGCCTCCGACGGATCGTTGCAGACCGAGCCGAACGCCGCATACGTCGCACCCAACATGACGATCGCTAGCAGGGTGTAAGCGAAGAACCAGGGCAGCACGTGATAGGGGATGTACTCCGCCCAACCCATATGCCTGATCGCGAAGACGCCGCCCACTACGTATACGGTCGCCGCCGTCAGCGAGACGCCCACACCGCCCACGACCTTGCCCAGCATGAACTCGAAGGGCGTGACGGACCCGAGCACCACCTCGGCGATGCGCTGCGACTTCTCCTCCATGACCGCGTTCAGCAGGGGCACGGCGCCCAGCATGATCAACAGGAACATCAACATCGGCATCACGAGAGGTGCCACGATGGCCTGGGCCTCGGTGCTCCGCCCCGCCTCAGCGATCATTCCCGTCTCCGGGTCGACCCTGACCAACCCCATGGGCGTCGCGCCCACCCAGTCGAACATATCCTCGGCCATCGTGGGATCGACGCCCGCCTCTGCCAGGCGCAGCTTGCGCAGATCGCCGTTGATCGGCCGCTCGATCCAGCCGCGCAGGTCGTCCAAAGCTGCACTGTTGGCGTAGTACTTGATGTGCGAGACCGCCGTGTCCTCACGCGGGTGGAGCACTCCCGCGCCGATCTCCACAAAGGCATGCAGCTCACCGCTCCTCACCCGGTTCGATAGCTCCAGCCGCTGGCGGTCGGGATCCACGTTGTCCGGCGGCACGAGCTCGATCACGTAGGGCGCCCGGATCTTCTCGCCTGTCAACGTATCGTAGACCACCGCTGAGTTACGTGACTCCGCTGCCGCGATCACAGCCTCGGAGACGAGCCCCGACCGATCGATTACCGCAATCACCTTGTCCCGCGTATCGACCTGGTTCCGGAACAGCAGCATCGCCAGGGCGCTTCCGCCAAACAGGACCGGCGCCAGAACGAGGCCGAGGATGAAGCCCTTGGTGCGGACCGTTGCCAGGTACTCCCGCTCGGCGACCCGCAGAACCTTACGCATCGGTTACCTCCCGAGCCTCCGGGCCGGCGATGCGCACGAAGATGTCGTGCAAGGACGGCCTGGCGAGCTCGAAGCTGCGTACGCGCGTGCGAGACACGATGGCGGAGAGGATCTCTTGCGGGTCACGGCCAGGCGCCACACGCAACTCCTGCACCTGTCCGAAGTCGGCGATCTTCTCCACACCGTCCAGCCCGTGAAGGGCGGCACCCCCGTCTTCCGTCCTGATGCGGATCGTGTCGCTGCCGTACTGGTCCTGGATCGCGGCCAACGTGCCGTCTAGCACTTTCCTGCCCTTGAAGATCATGAAGATGAAATCACACATCTTCTCGGCGACGTTCATGTCGTGCGTGCTGAAGATTACCGTCGTGCCCCCGGCACCGAGCTCGAGCACCGCTTCCCGTAGCGCGTCGGTGTTCACTGGATCCAGACCGGTGAACGGCTCGTCCAAGATGGCCAGCTCGGGCCGGGCAACGACCGTCGCGATGAACTGAACCTTCTGAGCCATCCCTTTGCTGAGCGTCTCCACCTTCCTGCTCGCCCAGTCGCTTAGATCAAGTCGCTCCAGCCAGCGGTCCACCTCCTTCCCGACGTCCTTGCCGTTCTTCAGCTCTCCGTAGAAGCGCAGTACGTCGCGTACCTTCATCCGCTTGTAGAGCCCACGCTCCTCCGGCATGTAACCGATACGGTCGGTGCACGCGCCGTGCAGCTCATCACCGAACACCCGGATCGAGCCGCTGTCCGGGTAGTAGATGTTCATAATCATCCGCAGCGTCGTGGTCTTCCCCGAGCCGTTGGGGCCAATGAAGCCGTAGACGCTGCCCTGCGGAACATCCAGCGACAGATCGTCCACGGCAGTGACTCTACCGAAGCGCTTGGTGACGTTGCGTAGCTCGACGGCGTTCATGGCCAGAGACGAGTTGGCGGATTGGCCGCCCACCTCATACTACACGCAGAACTTCGCTTTATTCGGGCCTGTGCGGATGAGCGCAGAGACACCGTCGCAGCGCGGTTGGCAAGACGGACAAGAAAAGCGATGGCTGAAGACATTCGCAGCATCGACCCGAACCGCGAAGACCATCCTCAGCCATCCCCGGCGCGCATGCTAGCACGCCGCCGCTGTCAAGGCAATACCCGTTAGGAATCCTGCAGACCGATGGTCGCTTCGCACCACTCTCGGGCGTTCTGGAACATCCTCAGCCAGGGCGCGGCCTCGAGCGTGCGCTTCATTTCGTCGGGCATCCAGCCCCACTGCCACTTGAGGAAGGAGCGCTCAGGGTGCGGCATCATCACGAGGTGCCGACCATCCGGCGAGCAGAGGCCGGCGATGCCCTGCGGTGAGCCATTCGGGTTGAAGGGGTAAACCTCGGTGATACGATTGTCATCGTCCACGAAACGAACCGGCGCGAGGCCATCCTCCATCACACGATCGAGCACACCGCTGTCCGGGAAGAAGGCGCGTCCCTCGCCGTGTGCCACCCAGATGCCGAGCGTGGCGCCCTCCATGCCCTGCAGCATGATCGCCGGGCTCGTCTGGATCTGCACCGCGACGAAGCGCGACTCGAAGCGCCCGGACGCGTTCTGGATGAAGCGGGGCTGCTGAGCGTCCGGGATGCCTGACCACGGCACCCATCCGAGCAAGGCGAGCAGCTGACAACCGTTGCAGATACCGAGACTGAACGTGTCCGGCCGCTCGTAGAACTCCTGGAACTGCCGCCAGAGGTCACCGTTGAAGCGGATGACGCCAGCCCAGCCCTTCGCCGAGTCGAGGACGTCGGCGTAGCTGAAGCCGCCGACGCCGACGACACCGCGGAAGCGCCGCAGGTCGATCCTGCCGCTCAAGAGATCGGACATGACCACGTCCCACGGCTCGAAGCCGGCCGCGTAGAAGGCGGAAGTCATCTCCCGGTCGCCGTTGCTACCTTCCTCGCGAAGGATGGCCACGGGGATCTTGTCCTTCTTCGCCAGGATCGCCGTCGGCGTGAGCTTCGGGCCAAAGGGCACGACGTACTGCGGGCCCGTCCGCGCGCGCAGGCCACGCCCCTCCTCCTCGACACACTCCGGGTTGGCCTGCAGTCGATCGAGCTGAAAGCTCGTCGCCTCCCAGAGATCCCGCAGGTCCCGGAGGTCATCCTTGAGAACTTCCTCGCCGTTGTAACGGACCCTGACGCTCGTGCCGTTCGTCGTGCTGCCGATGGCAATACAAGGCACGTTCGCCTGCCCAAACGCGGCGAGTACTTCGGCCTCGGCTTCCCGGCTCACCTCCAAAACGAGACCCAGCTCCTCCGAGAACAGAAACAAGACCGCACCGGCTTCGCTCGCATCGTCAAGATCGACCTCGATCCCGCAGTTCCCGGCGAACGCCATCTCCAGCAGCGTGGTGATGAGGCCGCCGTCGCTCCGGTCGTGGCCCGCCGCGATCTTCCCCGCGCCGATCAGCTGTTGCACCACATTGAACGCCTGCTTCAGCACGCCCGCGTCTTCAACGTCGGGCGACTCATCACCGATCTGTCCGTACACCTGCGCCAGCGCTGACCCGCCAAGTCGGTGCTTCCCACTGGCGAGATCGACGTAGAGCAAACGCCCGCTCCCAGGCAGCTTCAAATCCGGCGTGACCGTCTTGGTGATATCCGGGCACGTCACATAGGCGGAGATGACCAGCTCACCGGGCGCCTTCACGGTCTCGTCCTCACCGGTCGCGTCCGGTGCGATCGCCGCCATCGAGATGCTGTCCTTGCCGCCATCGACGGCGATGCCCAGCTCCAGCATGATGTCGTGCATGGCCGCCGCCGCGTCGTAGAGCGCCGCACCTTCGCCCGGCAGCTTGGCCGCCCACATCCAGTTGCCGGAGCAGCGCACGTCCTCCAGCGCGCTCACCTGCGCCCACACCAGGTTCGTCAGCGCTTCGCCCACCGCCATTCGTCCCATCGCGGCCGTCTTCAGCAGCCCCTTGATCGGCTGCTCACCGATCGCCGTGGCACCGCCCGTTGTCCCGAAATGGCTCTGCGCGATGACCGCCACGTCCCCGACAGTGAGCTGGAGCGGGCCCGTGCACTGCTGCTGCGCGATGAGCCCGGTCACACTGCGGTCCACCTTCGTGGTGAGGAAGCGCTTCGACCCTACTGACAGAAGCCGCAACACACGCTCGAGGGCATCCCGCACGGTCAGATCATTGGGCAGACGCAGCGGCTCGTGCTTGGCCGGGATGCGGTCGAACTCGAACGTCTTCTGCGGCATATGCCCCAGCACGGCCTCGAGGTCGAGGTTCACGGGCGTCGAATCGTCGACCTCATCATGGACCACGATCCTGCCATCCCCCGTGATCTTGCCCACGAAGGCCACAGGTATCTTCTCACGCTCGCACAGCGCCCGGAACAGATCGGAGTGCTCGGGCCGCAAAAGCAGCGCGTCGTTCTCCTGGTACTCGGCACCCCAGATCTCCAGCACGGACAGCGTCTCGTCGCCCAACGGGATCTCGCGGATCTCGATCCGCGCGCCCGCCGGATCGACGATCTCTTTCAGCACGTTGCAGTTGCCACCGGCGCCCTGGTCGTGGATGCTGATGATAGGATTGCGATCGCCGGACTCGACGCAGGCGCGGATCACACGGTTCACCTTCTGCTCCATCTCCGCGTCGCCGCGCTGAACCGCGTTGAAGTCGAGCTCCTCGACGTTCTCACCCTGTACCATGCTCGACGCGGCGCCGCCGCCCATGCCGATCCGGTAGGCGGGCCCGCCGATCTTCACGACCCACATCTCCGGCTCGGGACTGTCCTTCTCGGTATGGCGAGCGTCGATCTGGCCGATGCCGCCGGTGAACATGATCGGCTTGATCCACTCGCGCCGCTCGCCGTTGGGCAGCCGCAGCCCGAAGGAGCGTGTGTATCCCTGGATGACCGGCTCGCCGAACTTGTTGCCGTAGTCCGACGCCCCGTTCGATGCCTCGATCTCGATCTGAAGCGGCGACGCCAGGTTGCTCGGGTATCTGAATCCCGGGTCTTCCCAGGGAAGCTCGTAGCCGGGGATACGCAGGTT
>CANPVY010000246.1 GCA_947581845.1 uncultured bacterium
CAAGCCCGCCACATTGTGCCATGGCTGCAAGCGAGCTTCCTGAAGTGTTCTTCGTGCAGCCGGAGGGTCCGGTCTCACAGGAGACCGCGGCGGCCGGTACCTGGCTGCGCTCGTGCCCCGACGTTGGGGCTGCGGCCGTGCCACTGGGCGACCTACTGGACGCGCTTGCTGCCGCCCCTGCCGCGACGACGGTTTGGTTCCATTGGACCGAGCCGCCGGCCCTGTCAGAGGCGGTGCGGCACGCCCTCGACGCGCACGTCCGCGCCGGCGGTGGCCTGCTGGCCACGCTCGCGGGGGCGACGCTGCCAGTGCAGCTGGGCTGGGAGGACGTGGGGCCCGACGAGGCGACAGACGCCGCCTGGTCCGATGAGCCCGAGGACGAGCTGGCGAGAGAGTTCAGCCAGCCGCAGATCAAGCGGGGTCTCCAGAGCTTCCGCGGTCACCCGCTCTTCGAGGGGCTGGGGAGCGGCTGCTACACCTGGGCGCCGACCCCAGGCGAGCAGTTCGTCCGCTACGGGTACAGAGGCGCGAACTGGCCGAAGCAGGGCCGGGTGATCGCGGTGAGCAAGTCGTTCATAGCTGTGAATCCGGACCGGCGGCTGGCTTGGGAGTACATGGTGGGCGACGGCTGGGCCCTGTGTATCGGGGGCTACGTCCACTTCGCAGCCCGCGACCCGAGGTTCCGGCCGCACCTGGAGCAGTTGATGCGGAACGCCCTGGAGTGTGCGGCGCCGAACGGTGGCCGGGCCCGGCTCCTTGGCGGCGAGTGGCGGCGCCCGCTCATCGGGCTGGGGCTCGACCCCGAGGTCCCACTGCCGCCGGGACTACCCCCGGACGCCGATGCGGCCTTCGAGCTCGGCCAGGACATCTCCCTCGAGCGCGAGGCCCAGGACGTGGAGTATACCCTGGCCGGGATGCGGGCGCTGGTGGTGGGCCGCGAGCGCACGGGCCATGAGGAGGCCTGGTTCCACCCGTTCCGGGCGGTGAGCCGCTGGAGTCTCGCCGCTGCCGCTGAGCCGGCGGAGCTTACGGGCTCCGAACCACATGGGACGGGTATGCGCAATGTGCGTAGCAACGTTGTTACGCAGCTTGCGCATTATCGCATCCAGCCCAACCTGGTTGAGCGGCGGTTTCAATTGGGTGGGCGGACCGTTGAGGAGCGCATCACAGTGGCGCCCGACGTGCCCGCAGTGCTCGTGGAGCTCCGGCCCCCGGGCACAAGCCCGGCGCCGGTTCACCTCGTCTTGATGCTGGAGAGCGATCTGCGGCCCATGTGGCCCTATCCGCCGCACGCGGCCGGCCGGCTGTCCTACGCGGTGGAGGGCGGCGCCATGGGGCTGCGGGCCGAGACCGGCGAGTGGCTGGGCCTGCGCATCGAGCCGGCGCCGGCCGTCCTCAGCGTGGCGGACGCCTCCGACGCCGAGCGCTCCCGGGCGCGGATCACCGCCGAGCTCGAGCTGAGCGGGCCGGTGCGCATCCTGCTGCTGGGTGCTACTTCAGAGGAACGTCCGCCGACGCAGGTCGATCCCGCCGGCTGGGCGGCGCGCCGCCGCGCCCAGCGGCGGGTGCAGCGAGAGCAAGGTAGCCGGCTGAAGCAGGGCGACCCGGAGCTGGTCGAGGCGGTGGAGTGGGCCAAGTGGCGGCTCTCGAGCTACCGGGTCCACGTTCCCGGGCTCGGTACTTCGCTGGTTGCCGGTTACGCCCGCTCGCGGCCCACGCGTTTCGGGGACGGCCGGCCCGGCTACGCCTGGTTCTTCGGCCGCGACGCCGTCTGGACCGCTCTCGGCTGCCTGGCGGGCGGCCAGCACGGGGTCGTCCGGGAGGTGCTGGAGTTCCTTGGCCGCCACCAGGATATCACGGGTAAGATCCTGCACGAGTGCACGACCAGCGGGATCGTCCACTATGACGCCGCCGACTCCACGCCCCTCTACATGCTGCTTGCCGCCCGCTACCTGGCGGCGACGGGCGACGAGGACACGCTGCGGCGCGAGTGGCCCCATATCCTCAGGGCCTACGAGTTCTGCTTGTCCACCGATACCGATGGCGATGGGCTGATCGAGAACACGGGCGTCGGGCACGGCTGGGTCGAGTTCGGCCCGTTGGGTGACAGCCATGTGTCGCTCTACCTTGCTGGCGTCTGGGTCGCTGCGCTGACCGAGCTGGAAGGCGCCGCCCGTAGCATCGGCGAGCACGACTTCGCCGACGAGCTCGCGTACCGGGCCGCGGCCGCGCGGTCGAGCATGGAGCTCTCGTTCTACGATCCCATCGAAGGTCGCTACGCGCACGGCCTCCGTGCCGACGGCTCGCCCAATATGGCCGAGACGATCATGACTGCAGTGCCGCTGATGCTGGGCGTCATCCGGCCGGAGCGCTGTGGGAGGTGGCTCGAGCGTGTGGCGAGCGAGGACTTCACGGCGCCGTGGGGTGTGAGGCTGGTGCCGCGCTCCGACCCGGTGTACCGGCCGGACGGCTACCACGCTGGAGCGGTCTGGCCGCTCTACACGGGCTGGGTGAGTCTGGCGGAGGCACGTGCTGGTCGCGCCGAGGCGGCCCGGCGGCATTCGGAGAGCGTGCTGAGCCTGTACCACGCACACGCGCTGGGCGCCTGGCCCGAGGTCATGCCGGGCGATGAAGCCGGTAGCATCGGTGTGACATGGGACCAAGCGTGGTCAACTTCGATGGCTGTGCTCTCAGCTCGAGACTTCCTTCGAGGGTAGGGCCCAGTCAGCATCCGGATCTGGCATGTCCAGCTGATTGATCCCGCCTGGGAAGCGGGCCTGAATGCGATTGTATTCGTGCTGCACCGCAGCATCCGGATGTTCCCAATCGTGGATGTAGACCACTCTCTCGATGCCCGCCTGTAGCAGTTCCTTCGTACAGCCGAAACACGGGCGCATGGTCGAGTAGAGCGTGGCCCCCTCGACTGAGATCCCGAAGCGGGCCGCAGCGAGCAGCGCGTTTTGCTCCGCATGCACGCAGATGCAGACATCGTAGCCCTTGCCCGACTCGTAGCGCTCCGGGTGCGCACAGCGCTCGCAGCCGCCGTCCATGCAGTTCTTCATCTTGGACGGCGTACCGTTGTAGCCGGTGGATAGCACACGGTAACCTTTGACGATGACGGCACCGACGCGGCTGCGGAGGCAGTTGGCACGGGTGCGCACGGCCATGGCGAGGCCCATGAAGTAATGGTCGAAGTCGGGTCGTTCTCTTTCAGGGCGCGACATAGGTCATCATTTCGGGTTCTTGAATCGGATCTCTTGCTGCACGAACCGATCTGCCGGACCGGGGAAAGTCACTCGCGCAACGTATTGGTCCGGCGCGATGGACTCCATCGTCGGGGCAAGCTCCGCACCGCTCGCGTCCGTCGGTGCACCGCACGGGCTGATTAGGTGAACGTTGTAGCTGTGACCGGCCCGGCCCTCGATCAGCAACACGTAATCACCGCTCGCTTCATCATAAGTGTAGCGGAGGATGCGGAGCTCGCTCGCTTCCTGTCCTTCCTGGGGCTGAGGTCTGCGGGGGCTGGCCGAGATGCCCGGTCGATAGCGAACCGTGACCTCGGCTCTGCCATCCACGGCGAGCGTCACTTCGGGCTGGACACCGTCGGGTCGCCGCGGCGCCTCGTACGCCACCGACTCGCCGTTCACCAGCACCTCGATGACGCGAGAGCCCGGAGTGAGGACTGGCGCGAAACGGACGGTGAGCGGGTCGCCATGGCCGTCTCGCGTGAACCAGGCGGTGAACTCGGTGGCGGAGGCCTCCCCGCACACCGCGCCTGAACCGTTGTGAAAGTGACGGATAGAGATGTCCACCGTGCTCGACCCAACGGGATAGTTGCGCACTGCGAGGGCTCGCCAGTCAGCGGGCAGTTGCGGCGCGAAGGTGAAGGCTTTGCTCGGCGCGTCCGCCGACAGCCCCAGCATTCCCCGAAACAGCGGGGTCGGGATCATGCTGGTGGCGAAGAACTGGTGCGGCACCGTGGTGTCGAGCGTGCGATAGTAGGCGCCGGACATGAGCTCGGGGTTCCGGCCCAGGGCATCGAAGAAGGTAGATTGCGCATTCGCCCATAGGGCGGCATAGCCGGCGTGGGGGCGGCCGTAGTTGTAGAGCGCCCAGCTCGCGAACCCGGTCACGAACGGCCACACGGCCCCCATGTTGTAGTGCAGGGGATGGTAGAGCCGGTGGTCGCGGGCGAGCATGAAGGTGCCCCAGTCGCTGGAGAGGCGGTGCGACGCAAGTGCCTCCAAGTTCTTAGCGGCGCGTTCCCGGTCGAGCAGGTTGAACGACAACGCGATGGCCGGCCAGACGGTGATGGCGGGGTTCGTCCTGCCACCGTCGAGCACTCCAAACGCGTAGAGACCCTCGTGCTCTATATAATATTCGCGCTCCAGGTTCGACCTGGCCTGCTCGAAGTTCCGCGCCGCCTCCTCGGCGAGCTCGTCATCGCCCATGGCGGCGGCCAGACGTGCGGTCGCGCGCATGCTCTCCACCCAGATCGCCGCCAGGTAGATGTCCTGGTGCAGGCCGGAGCCCAGCTCGCCCACCTCCACGGCGCCGAGCCCGGCTGAGGTGTTGTCCACGATGAGATCGCCATCGCTGTCGTTGGCGAGACCCCAGCGGTAAGCGTCAACGACAGCATCCCAGCTCTCGCGTACGAACGCGGTGTCGGCGGTCTGTCGCCAGTACTGCCAGAGCGCGACCACCCAGTAGGGCGTGGTGTCGGCGTGGTAGTAGGTGTAGGGGAACCTGTTGAACCAGTCCTCGCGGGTGCGGAGCGCCGACTGGGTGACCTCGTGCGGCATCTTGCCGTCCGCACGCCGGTAGCGGCGC
>CANPVY010000247.1 GCA_947581845.1 uncultured bacterium
CGCGGCCACCGCTCGTGACTAACACGCCTTCAGGATCGCGCCGCGTGCCCGCGTGGAGCACGATCAGGTCAGGGTCGTCCACGAGCTCGTCGGGGATGTCTATTGCCTTCCCTTTGGCATAGGAGCCCGGATAGCCCTGTGAGGCTAGGACCGTGCACACCGCGGCCCGGCGGCTCCAGCGCAAGTCAGCAGCCTCCAGTGAATCGCCCCGGGCGATGCGCTCGCA
Source organism: uncultured bacterium (assembly GCA_947581845.1). Lineage (GTDB taxonomy): Bacteria > Gemmatimonadota > Gemmatimonadetes > Palauibacterales > KS3-K002. The sequence goes on from CANPVY010000247.1 coordinate 227, forward strand.
GAGCTCGAGTAGCGAGCTCTCCAACAGGGGCAGGATCGCCTGAATCTCGGGGTCACCGAAACGGCAGTTGAACTCGATGACGTAGGGCTCACCCTCCACAATCATCAGCCCGCAGTAGAGTACGCCGCGGAACGGCCGCTCCTGCTTCTTGAGTTCAGCCAGGGTCGGCATGACGACTCGGTCGAGAACGTTGCCGACCAGCTGCTCGTCGGCGATCGACACGGGCGCGTAGGCGCCCATGCCGCCGGTGTTAGGTCCTGTGTCGCCCTCACCTATTGGCTTATGATCCTGTGAGGGGATAAGGGGAATCGCGTTCGCTCCGTCGGTGAGAAACAGCACCGACAGTTCCTCGCCAATCAGGCAGTCCTCCACGACGACGGTCGCCCCGGACTCACCGAAACGCTTGTCCACGAGCATCTCGCGGGCGGCATCCACGGCTTCGTCTACCGTCTGGCAGACGATGGAGCCTTTGCCCGCCGCCAGACCGGAGGCCTTGACCACGATCGGTGCGCCGGCTGCGCGAATATGGCGCTCGGCCTGCTCGAAGCTCTCAAAGGTCTCGTGAGCGGCGGTTGGCACGCTCGCCTTCTGCATGATCGCTTTGGCGAAGGCCTTGGAACCCTCAATCTTTGCCGCTGCCTGCGAGGGGCCGAAGACCCTGAGTCCTCGCTGCTGAAACACGTCGCTCATGCCAGCGACCAGGGGTGCCTCCGGACCGACGAGCGTGAGATCGATCTCCCGGGAGTCTGCAAAATCGGCGAGCGCGGCGATCTCCTCGGGCTTGAGCGGCACGGACTCTGCCAACGCTTTGGTCCCGCCGTTTCCGGGAGCGGCGTAGATCTGCGCCTCGGGTTGCTCCTGCTTCAGCTTCCAGATGAGCGCGTGTTCGCGCCCTCCTGAACCGACGACCATTATCCTCATGGGATTCGACCGGGTTGCTGGAGATCATGCGCCTCCCTGCGAACGTGCAGTGCCCGCTGGGCGAAGCTGGACGCCGCGTCGGCTCGCTGCCCCGCCCGAATGGCGCGCGTAGCAAAGCGAAGCTCTGTGTCGGGCCTCATCAGCGGGTTCGCCTGCTCTCTCGGCCAGAGTATGGGTGTTCCACGCAAGCTGCTTCCGGAGAATAGACAGTCTAGTCTGGGGGAGCGGCGGCGTCCAGCGAGGATCAGCCATTGAGAAGGGTGGGGGCGCGCCGTTAATTAGGGGTTGGCTGCTCGGCTGGCACGGGAACGAGGAGGCGGGTGCGAATCGGGGATGGCATTTCCAGAAACGCTAATCGTTAGCGTCTCAGGGATCCGCGGTCGTGTCGGCGACGACCTGACGCCGGATCTGGTGGCCCGCTTCGCGGCGGCGTTCGGAACGTTCGTCCAGCGACGGGGTTGGGGGAATCAGCTGGCCATCGCTCGGGACTCTCGGTCCAGCGGCCCCGCCTTCGTCAGAGCGGCGACGGCGGGTCTGCAGGCCGTGGGCTGCCGGGTGAGCGACCTGGGGCTCGTGCCCACGCCCACGGCGCTACTGGAGATTCAGGAACGAGCTCTGGCCGGCGGCATCGTGGTGACGGCCAGTCATAACCCGAAGGAATGGAACGCGCTGAAGCTGGCCAGCCCGGAGGGCGCGTTCCTGACGCCGGAGCAGGGAACCGAGTTCCTGACGACCCTCCGCGCTGGCGAGTTAGCGGTCGCCGTCCAGGGCCAACCCGATAGGGCGGAGGAGGTCTCGGGTGCGGTGGACCGCCACATCGAGCGCATTCTCGGGCTCGCTGTGATCGAGCCGGCCCGGATCGCTCGCCGTAGATTCCAAGTCGTGCTGGACTGCGCGCGTGGCGCTGGCGGGGTGATCCTGCCAGATCTGCTTGACCGGCTCGGTTGCCGGATGGTGGGGATCGAGCTGGAGCCTGACGGCCACTTCAGTCGTGACCCGGAGCCGATCCCCAGCAACCTGGCGGCGCTCTGCCGGCGGGTCCCTCTGGAAGGTGCCGATCTGGGGATGGCGGTGGACCCGGATGTGGACCGGCTGGCGCTCGTGGACGAGCGCGGTCGAGCCATCGGCGAGGACTTCACGCTGGCTCTGGCGGTGCGGCATGTGCTGGCGCGGCAGCGAGGTCCTGTGGTCGCGAACCTCTCCACCAGTCAGGTTGTCGAGGCGGTCGCCGCCCAAGCGGGCGTTGAGTACCACCAGTCGCCTGTGGGCGAGGCGAACGTAGCGGCGGCGATGCGGGCGGTTGGCGCGGTGGTGGGTGGAGAGGGGAACGGTGGAGTGATCCTCCCGGCCCTGCACTACACCCGGGACGCGCCTCTGGGGGTTGCCCTGATTCTCCAGTTGCTGGCCGAAAGCGGGGCCCAGCTGAGTGAGGTTGTAGCGGAATATCCACATTTCGTGATTGTCAAGGGCCGCTTTCCCCGCCCCCAGGCGGCGCTGCACGAGCTGAGAGGGGCGGTCGAAAAGGCGTTTCCGGGCGCGGAGATCGACGAGCGAGACGGGCTTCATCTGCGCTGGCGGGACCAGCGGACGTGGCTGCACTGCCGGCCCTCGGGGACGGAACCAATCTTGCGGGTCATCGCTGAGGGACCCCGGGAGAACGAAGCCGAGGTGCGCCGGTTGGTCGAGCAGGCCGGCGGTCTGCTGACCGGCGGGAGCGCCTAGTCGTGGGGGCATAGGCGCAGCATGTGTGGGATCGTCGGGTACATCGGGCCGTCTGAGGCGGCGCCGGTCCTCTTAGAGAGCCTGCGTCGGCTCGAATACCGGGGGTACGACTCGGCCGGCCTCACCGTGTGCGCGAACGGCCTCCTGCAGACGCGCAAGATGGCCGGCAAGATCGCCGACCTGGTGCAGGCGATCGCCGGCGACCTTCCCAAAGGCACGGTCGGGATCGCCCATACCCGCTGGGCCACTCATGGTGCGCCCACCGAGGTCAACGCACACCCGCATCATGACTCCACGGGCGAGATCTCGCTGGTCCACAACGGCATTGTCGAGAACGCGGGCATTCTCCGGCGCAAGCTCGAGGAGTTGGGCCACAGCTTCCGCAGTGAGACGGACTCGGAGGTTCTGGTCCACCTGATCGAACAGGCCTACGAGGACAGCTTGGAGGATGCTGTAGCGGCTGCCCTGAGCCAGGTCGAGGGGACCTACGGGATCGCCGTGGTCTCCAGCCGCGACCCGGACAAGCTGGTCGCGGCACGTAACGGGTCGCCTCTGTTGATTGGGCTGGGCGAGGGCCCGACGTTCTTCGTTGCGTCGGACGCCGCGGCGATCATCGAGCACACGCGCAAGGTCGTCTACCTCGATGACGGCGACCTGGCGGTCCTCGACCGTGAGGGCTACCGGACCCTCGACCTCAAGGGGCGCCCGCTCACCAAAGAAGTGAGCCAAGTGTCCTGGGATCTCGGGACGATCGAGCGCGGCGGCTTCCCGCACTACATGCTCAAGGAGATCTTCGAGCAA
>CANPVY010000248.1 GCA_947581845.1 uncultured bacterium
TGAGTTCCCGGTACACGTCCGCCATTACGGCGATCACTTCGTCACAGATCTCGTAGAGCATCGGTTCGCGCTGCCCCAGCAACCAGGCATGGCGACCGGCGCGCCGCAGTATGCGCCGCAACACATAGCCCCGACCCTCGTTCGTCGGGAACACTCCGTCGGCGATCAGGAAGGCGACGGCCCGCGCATGGTCCGCCAGGACTCGGAACGACACACCACCTTCCGAGTCTGGCTCGTAGGCTCGCCCCACGATACCCTCAGCCCGCTCGATGAGCGGCATGAAGAGGTCAGTCTGGAAGTTCGAATCCACGTTCTGCATGGCCGCCGCGATCCGTTCCAGACCCGCCCCCGTATCAATCGACGGCTTCGGCAGCGGCGTCAGCACCCCCTGTTCGTCCCGGTCGTACTGCATGAAGACGAGGTTCCACAGCTCGAGGATCTCGCCCGCCTCGGTGAGCGCCTCGAACTCGGCCGGCGATAGCTCCTGCTTCGATCCCTTCGGTCGCCGGTCGTAGTGAATCTCCGAGCAGGGGCCACAGGGACCCGTCTCCGCCATCTGCCAGAAGTTGTCCTTGTCACCGAAGCGCAGGATGCGCCCGGCTGGCACTCCGGCCACGTCCTGCCAGAGCTGGAACGCCTCGTCGTCGCTATGGTGGATCGTGGCCCAGATACGCTCCGGCTCGAAACCGAGATCCTGGGTGAAGAACTCGAAGCCGAAATGGATCGCGTCCCGCTTGAAGTAGTCGCCAAACGAGAAGTTGCCCAGCATCTCGAAGAACGTATGATGCCGAGCCGTCTGCCCGACCTGCTCCAAGTCGTTGTGCTTGCCGCCGGCACGCACACACTTCTGCGCCGTCGTCGCCCGCTTGTACGGCCGAGGCTCCTGGCCCAGGAAGGTCGCCTTGAATTGGTTCATCCCGGCGTTCGTGAACAGGAGCGTAGGGTCGTCGGCGGGCACGAGCGAGGATGACGCCACGTGCGTGTGCCCGTTGCGCACGAAATAGTCTATGAACCGCTGTCTGATCTCCGCAGATCTCATTGCCACAAGCGGCAGGTTGCCCTGATTCCGTGTTCGCTGACTTCCGAGAGACAATGCAATATGACCGAAGGGGGAGGCGTTCTCAAGCTCGCAGGGGCCTGGTCTGCCGGCCCCTGGCGCTGCATCATAGACATGCTACGCTGCTTACAGAGCTTCCAGGCGCTTCGCCGGTGCCGGGCGCCGCCCCGCTGAACGAGGAGTAGGGACGATGAATCGGTATCTCGCACCCACGATCCTGGCGATCACGGGAGTTCTCTGCACAGTCAGGCTCGCTGTGGCTCAGGAGCCGGTAGTGGACCTGGCCCAAACGCTGCCCGTCGACCCGGCGGTCACCGTTGGCCAGCTTCCCAGCGGTGTGCGTTACTACATCCGGGCGAACCCGGAGCCGCGGGATCGGGCCGAGCTCCGTCTCGTCGTCAGGGCGGGCTCGGTGCTGGAGGACGACGATCAGCTCGGCCTGGCGCACTTCGTGGAGCACATGGCCTTCAACGGGACCAAGAACTTCGCCAAGCAGGAGCTGGTGGACTATCTGGAGGGCATCGGCATGCGCTTCGGGCCGGATCTGAACGCTTTCACCAGCTTCGACGAGACCGTGTATATCCTCAAGGTCCCGACGGACAGCGCCGAGCTGGTGACCACCGCCTTCCAGATCCTTGAGGACTGGGCACACAACCTGACGTTCGATCACGAGGAGATCGATAAGGAGCGCGGCGTCGTGATCGAGGAGTGGCGGCTCGGCAGAGGCGCCGCGGCCAGGATCTTCGACAAGCAGTTCCCGGTGCTCTTCAAGGATTCGCGCTACGCGGAGCGCCTCGTCATCGGTGACAGGGAGATCCTCGAGACCTTCGACCACGAGACCTTAAAGCGCTTCTACCGCGACTGGTACCGGCCCGATCTCATGGCGGTGATCGCGGTCGGTGACTTCGAGGTGGAGACCATCGAGGATCTGATCCGCCAGCACTTCGCCGATCTGCCGATGCCGGACCACCCGCGCGAGCGACCCAGCTTCCCCGTGCCCGATCACGACGAGACGCTGTTCGCCATCGCCACTGACCCGGAGGCTACGTTCTCCTCGATAAGCGTCTACTGGAAGCAGTCACTGCGGGACGAGAGCACGGTCGGCGCGTATCGCCAGTCGATCGTCGAGTCGCTTTTCAACCGGATGCTGAACCAGCGGTTGTACGAACTCACCCAGCAGGCGGACCCACCCTACCTCGGTGCCTTCTCCGGGCAGGGTCGCTTCATCGGGGCCAAGGAGGTCTACATCCTCGGCGCCGGCGTGCAGAACAACGGGATCGAGCGCGGGCTCGAGGCTCTGCTCACCGAGGCTGAGCGCGTTGCTCGCCATGGGTTCACCGAGTCGGAGCTGGAACGTGAGAAGCGCGAACTGCTCCGGGAGATCGAGCAGGTCTATGCGGAGCGCGCGAAGACGGAGTCGGAAGCCTATGCCGGCGAGTACGTCCGCAGCTTCCTCTACGATGAACCCACTCCCGGTATCGCTCATGAATACGAGCTCCACCAGCAGCTCGTCCCGGGCGTCGGGCTCGAGGAGGTCAACCGACTGGCCCGCGAATGGATCATCGATCGCAATCGCGTGATTCTGGCCAGTGCACCCGAGAAGGAAGACATAGGAGTCCCAACGGAAGATGCGTTGCTGAGGATCTTCAGCGCCGTAGAGTCAGCGGAGATTGCGGCCTACGTCGACGCCGCCAGCGAAGCGCCGCTCGTCGCCCAACCCCCGCAGCCGGCTGAGATCATCGAGATCGAGGAGATAGAGGAGGTCGGCGTGCAGCGCTGGACCCTGGCGAACGGTGTGCGCGTGCTGCTCAAGCCCACCGACTTCAAGGATGACGAGATCCTCGTTCGCGCTTGGAGTCCCGGCGGCACGTCCTTGGCAGACGACGAGGGCTACGTCGCTGCGACGACTGCTGACGCCGTCGTCACCCGCGGCGGAGCAGGCGACTTCAACCTAATCGATCTGCAGAAGAAGCTGGCCGGTAAGGCGGTGCGCGTGTCACCGTTCATCGCCTCGCTGTCGGAGGGCTTCAGCGGCCGGGTCTCTCCAGCCGACGTGGAGACCCTGTTCCAGCTGATCTATCTGTACTTCACAGCGCCGCGGCGCGACGAGGAGGCCTATCTGTCCTTCAAGTCACGCGTCCAGGCCTCCCTGGCGAATCGCAGCGCCGATCCCGTCACGGCCTTCAGGGACACGCTGCGGGTTACCCTCACGCAATACCACTACCGGACCCGGCCACCGACGGTCGAGCTGTACGACGAGATGGATCTGGACAGGTCGTTCGCCTTCTATCGTGACCGGTTCGCCGACGCCAGCGATTTCACCTTCGCCTTCGTCGGGTCCTTCCAGGCGGATAGCCTGAGACCACTGATTCGAACCTATCTGGGCGGGCTGCCGTCCATAGGACGGGACGAGACCTGGCGTGACGAGGGGATCAGGCCCCCCACCGGCGTCATCCACAAGGTGGTCTACAGAGGCATCGAGCCCAAGAGCCAGACCCAGATCGCGTTCACGGGCCCATTCGAGTGGACCCGCGACAATCGTTACGCCCTGCGCTCCCTCGCAAACGTCATGCGGATCCGACTGCGCGAGGTGCTGCGAGAGGACCTGGGCGGTACGTATGGGGTCGGCGTCAGCGGCGTTGGCACTCGCGATCCCAGAGAGGAGTACGAGATCCGCATCAGTTTCGGCACTGCACCCGAGCGCCTGGAAGAGCTAACCGGAGTGGTCTTCCAGCAGATCGACAGCCTCAAGCAGTACGGTCCAACCCAGAAGGATATCGAAAAGGTGCAGGAGATGCAGCGCCGCCAGCGCGAAGAGGGTCTACGCGAGAACAGCTACTGGCTGGGACAGCTGGTGGCTTATGACCAGTACGGCGACGACCTGCGCGACATCCTGACCTACGAGACGCTCATCAACGGGCTGGCGGCCGAGACGGTGCAGGAAGC
>CANPVY010000249.1 GCA_947581845.1 uncultured bacterium
AGCTGATGGCGATAGCTCCCCAAGAAGCCGGTCAAGTAACCTCCCCCGGCAGGATCACTTGAGCCCGGTGGCGGGGGCTCCGGGCAGTGTGGTGGGCGTAAGAGCCACTTACCCCCACCTCTCCCCACTCCGCCCCTAAGCTATGCCCGCCGCGCCACTCCGTCAAGGATTTCCTGCCCCGGCCCCCACCCCCGGGCTCTGCCGGCCGAGCCTGCCCAAAAAAAGAGCCCGGGTCAGCGCCCGGGCTCTCAGCTGGCGGCAGTCGCAGGACGACTAGCGGCGCGACAGCTGCCGAATCCGCGCCTCCACGTTCAGGAGCCACCTCTCGGTCGCCTCCCTCAGCGCCGGCACCTCGGGGCGGACGTCGCCAGCGCGCTCGAAATGCGGCCCGGCGGCCTGGAAGTTGGCCTGGGCACGCTGCAGCTGGTTGAGCCCCGCGTCCTCGGGCTGCGCCTGCCGCTCACCGAGCTGGTAGTGGGTGTAACCCCACCAGAACTCGAGCTCCTGTCTCTGGCTCGGTGCGACGAACCGCTGAGCATACTGGAAGTACTGCACGGCCGCCCCGAAGTCGCCGCGGTTGCGAGCGCCGTGGGCCTCACCCCAGAAGAGCCTGAACACATCGTCGCGGGTGGAGGCGCCGCTCTCGATCGCGTTGTTGAAGTCCGTCATCGCAGCGGCCTCGTCGCCGCCCTGCAGCTTGAACTGGCCGCGTCTCAAGTGGCCGTTCGGGTAAGAGGGTTCCAGCTCGAGCACCCTGTCCATTGCGGCGGCGGCTTCGCCGTATCTTTCCAGCCGACCCAGCGCATCGGCGTAAAGTGACCAGAGGCGTGGCCTGTCCGGGTTCGACTCGAGCGCGCGCTCGGCGAAGGCGACGGCTTCGGTGATTCGGTCGGCGCGAGTGTAGGTCGCGATGGTGTTCTCGATAATCCGGATGTCCGTTTGCTCGCCCTTGACCTCGAGCACCCTCTCGTAGGCCTGCAAGGCGACATCCACGTAGGTGGAGTCTTCGTCAGAGTAGCGCAGCGCGTAGTCACCCAGTTGCTGCAGCAGCGTGGTATCGTTCGGCGCGTGGTCCAGGCCCTCCTCAATGATGTCGATGGCCTCAGCCATGAGGCCGGCCTCCGCCATATCGTAAGCGACCCTCAGCCGGACGGGGACGTTGCCCGGATCGAGCTCCAGGTAGGCCCTGTAGTACTCGCTGGCCTTTTCGGCATCCCCGACCTGCGAGTAGATGTAGGCGGCGTTCTGCATCGCATTGCGATGGCCCGGGTCGTTCTCCAGCACTCTGACGAAGACGACCACCGCAGAGTCGGCCCAGCTAGCCGACCCGCTGCTGTCGTTCTCGAACAGCAGCCGGAACGCCAGCCCCTTATGGTACAGGGCATTGATGCTGTTGGGGTTGATACTCAGTGCTTCGTTGCAGTTCCGCAGGGCGTTTTCCGGCTGCTGGCTGCCGACATACTCAGCGCAGAACTGACGTGCTCTGAGGAAGCGAACCTGCGTCTCGAACGCGCTGATCGCCGCGTCGGTCACCTGCTGGACCGACTCGTCGCTCCTGTCAGCGATTGTGACGCTCGGCACCGGCACCTCTTCTCCGGTCGCCACATCGATGAAGCTCGCCTCTACTTCGTAGGCGCGGCCAGCTGCTGTGACCGATCCCCAGAACACGACGTGAGCCCCCATCAGGTTGGCCAGCTGCCGGGCCCGGATGGCGTTGAGCTCTTCCTGTTTGACTTCGTACCGCCTCAGGGCGCGTTTGAACTCCCTCTCAGGGATCGGAGCATGAGTCGCGAAGTCTGCCAAGCGCTCACTGATCTCTTCGGCGACATCCTCGCCGAACCTCCTGTGCAGCGCGTTGGATTCCATCGGAACCACGAGCACGCGGAAACGCCCTCCCGGCTCCTGCTGCGTGGTGATGGCAGCGTGGGATTCGAAGGCCAGCAGTAAGGACAGCGCGCAGAGCAGCGCCGCCAGCGCTCCCAGGCCACCCCCCCTTGAACCGGCGTTGCGAAACCTCATGGACTTCCCCCCACGGTTGGGACCTCGCGAAGCGGGCGCTTGCCCGCCCCAACTCTATTCGTTCTGCCCGTGCCGCAGTCTCGGATTCGCGCGAGCAGCGATCATTCCCGCTAATGGGCGCGCCTGGACTCGAACCAGGGGCCTCTGCCTTGTAAGGGCAGCGCTCTCGCCAGCTGAGCTACGCGCCCACCTCTGAGAGCCAAAGCCCCAGCTTACGGCTCGACGGACTATGCGTCAACACGCCGCCTGCCTCAGAGAATCAGCCCCAATGGGATCAGCACGACGTACGCAGCTACCAGCAAGATGGGCGCGACAACCGTCGAGACGAACGGCGAACTGCTCGCCAGCGCCACGTAGCCCGCCACGCTGATGACGGCGCCGGCGGCCAGCAGAACCCAGTTCAGTCGCGTGAACTGCAAGGGTCTAGACGCTTCCGCCGCGGCACGGGTCATCGGCGCGCCGCGCAGTGCCTCATCGCTATCAGCTGAGCGGGCCGGGGGCGGCCCCTCTCCACTCTTCTTGCGGGAGCTTGCTTTCGGCATGAACGGCTAGAAGCTATGCCCTAGGTTTGTTGCCGTCAATCATGCCGCCGCCGAGGGGGCCCGGGTCGTCAGCCGCCTCACCGAACTCGCTGCATTCCGTATCCCGGCTCACCGCTTCCAGCGCCGCCAGCTTTCGACGATATCTCTGCTTCTTCCAATACCCCAAGACGAGGAAAAGGATCGTCAGCACGGTCCAGAAGAACGCCGCTTGCGTCACGACGAGCAGCCAGCCGTACTGACGGCCCACCTCTCGTCGCCACAGGCGCTCGAACTGCGCGAACGTGAGGCCGTAGGTTCGCCGCATTGCCCTGTCGAGGTCGCCCGTCTCGCGCCAGCGTTCGAGCAGCCGGGCGAACCCGTTCGGGCCACCCAGCCGGTAGAGGAACTCTACGGCTGTGTAGGACAGCAGGTAGGCGTGCTCTGCGCGCACGCGGCTGCTCCTGAAATCGAGACTCAAGGATTCGAGGGCCGGGGTTTGACCCAGCAGGACAGCGACTCGCAGAGCCCAGCCATCGTTGGATCGCCAGCTTGCGGCCGCCAGTTGTGCATAGCCCTCGTGGAACCAACGCGGCACACCGGCGCCCAGGTAGCGACTCAGTGCCACGTGTGCCAGCTCATGCCTCAGCACCGTGACCAGCGGCTCGCGGCCTGTGCGCGCAGTGAACACGGGCAGGACGATGCGGTCACGCTCTGGGAAGGCCAGACCCGCACTCCAGTCGGGTACCCCGGGTGCCAGGGAGTCGAAGATCGCCGGGTCCGGCGCCAGGTAGACGACGATCTCTCCGCGGGCGAGCACGTCCTTTGGCAGCCCGGGCATGAGCGGTGGGATCTGCACCGCTCGGGCAAGCGCTGCCGCTGCGCTCGCCTGACGGGGCCAGAAGCGGAACACGAGCGCCCCAGCACGCAGCTCCTGCTGTGCGGCAGTCACGCTGTGCTGGAGAGAACCGAGGCAGCCGAGAGCGATCAGGCCGCGGATGAGAATCGCTCGAAGACAGGGGGTTGCCCAGATTCCACCCGGCGCGCAGCCTCCGTGCAACGTGTGGCGCAGGGATCGGACTGCCCGGCCGCAGCTCCGTCCTTCCAGGCCGAGATCGCATCCGCCCTGCGGCCCGCCTGATAGCGTGGGCCCAGCTGGAAGTAGGCTTGGCTCATGGCGGGGTCCAGGCCGACGGTCTCCAGGAAGAACGATCCGGCGTCGTTGTACATCTCCCGCGCCAGGTAGACGAGGCCGAGGTAGTAGCGACCGTAGA
>CANPVY010000250.1 GCA_947581845.1 uncultured bacterium
GAGCTCCGCCGTCATGATCGGCGAAGGCGACTCCTCGATGAGCTTCTGGTGACGCCGCTGGATGGAGCACTCGCGCTCGCCCAAGTGAATCACGTTGCCGTGCGTGTCGGCCAGGATCTGGATCTCCACGTGCCGGGGCCGCTCGAGGTACTTCTCGACATAGATGCGGGGATCCGAAAAAGCCGCCTGCGCCTCCCGTTGCGCGCCCTCGAACGCGGACTTGAGATCCCGTTCGCGCTCGACCCGTCGCATCCCCTTGCCGCCGCCGCCGGCCGCCGCCTTCAGCAGGACGGGGTAACCGATCTCGCGGCAGACCTGCCGGACCGCCTCCAGATCGGCGAGCGCCTCCTTCGTGCCCGGTACGACAGGCACGCCGGCGCTCTCCATCGCACGGCGCGCCTCGGTCTTGTCCCCCATCAGCGCTATGGTTCGGGCACTCGGCCCGATGAAGACGAGGCCGGCCTCCTCGCAGGTGGCAGCGAAATCGGTATTCTCGGCGAGGAACCCGTAGCCGGGATGCACGGCATCGCAACCCGATCGCTGGGCTGCATTGAGCAGGCGCACAATCGAGAGATAGCTCTCCGCAGCACGCGCCGGTCCGATCGCGTAAGCCTCATCGGCGAGCCAGACGTGCGGGGCCAGGCGGTCAGCCTCCGAGTAGACCGCCACGCTCCTGATCCCGAGCTCGCGACAGCCGCGGATCACGCGAACGGCGATCTCGCCGCGGTTGGCGATGAGGACCTTGCTCAGCATCAGAGGGGGATGTTGCCGTGCTTGCGCGGCGGCCCAGGCTCCCGTTTGTTCTGCGTCATCTGCAACGCCTCGATCAGGCGTGGCCGCGTTTCGCGCGGGTCAATCACATCGTCCACGTAGCCTCGAGCGGCGGCGATGTAAGGGTGGGCAAACTGGTCCTGATACTGAGCGATCAACCGCTCGGTCTCCGCCACGGGGTCCTTCGCCTCGGCGATCTGCCTGCGGAACAGGATCTCCACCGCGCCCTTCGGTCCCATCACAGCAATCTCCGCCGTCGGCCAGGCGAAGTTGAAGTCGCCGCGGATGTGCTTGGAGTTCATGACGTCGTAGGCACCACCGTAGGCCTTGCGCAGGATGACGGTAAACTTGGGGACCGTCGCCTCGCAGTAGGCGTAGAGCAGCTTCGCCCCGTGCTTGATGATTCCGCCGTGCTCCTGCGCGACACCCGGCAGGAACCCGGGCACGTCCTCAAAAGTGACAATCGGAATATTGAACGCGTCGCAGAAGCGGATGAAACGGGCGCCCTTCATCGAGCTGTCGATGTGCAGGACGCCGGCGAGCACGGCCGGCTGGTTCGCGATGATGCCGACCGTGTATCCACCCAGGTGGGCAAAACCGACGACGATGTTCGTCGCGTAGTCAGCATGTACCTCGTAGAAGCTCCCTTCGTCGACGACGCGCGAGATGACATCGTGCACGTCATACGGCTTGTTGGGGTTCTCGGGCACGATGTCGAGCAGCTCCTCATCCATGCGCTGCGGCGGATCCTCACCGGGCCCCCTGGGTGGCTCCTCCATGTTGTTCTGCGGGATGTAGCGAAACAGCTCGCGCACCCTCTCCAGGCAGGCTGGCTCCGACTCACACACGAAGTGAGCGACCCCCGAGGTCGTACCATGGATCCTCGCGCCACCCAGCTGCTCGAAGTCCACCTCCTCGTGGGTCACCGTCTTCACCACATCGGGCCCCGTGACAAACATGTAAGAGGTGCCATCGACCATGTAGATGAAGTCGGTGATGGCAGGCGAGTAGACAGCGCCGCCGGCACAGGGGCCCAGGACCGCGCTGATCTGGGGCACAACGCCGGAGGCCTGCGTATTGCGCCAGAAGATCTCGGCGTAGCCGCCGAGCGACGTGACACCTTCCTGAATCCGCGCGCCACCCGAGTCATTGAGGCCGATCAGCGGGCAGCCGGCCTTCATGGCCATGTCCATGACCTTGCAGATCTTCTCGGCGTGGGCCTCCGAGAGCGAGCCACCGAACACCGTGAAGTCCTGGGAGAAGACGAACACCTGGCGACCGTGGATCCGTCCCATCCCCGTGACGACTCCGTCGCCAAGCACCTTCTTCTCCGCCAACCCGAACTCGCTGGTACGATGGGTCACGAAGCGGTCGAACTCCCGGAATGTCCCTTCGTCCAGAAGAAGATCCAGCCGCTCCCGCGCAGTCAGCTTCCCCTTACCGTGCTGCGTCTTGATGCGCTCCTCACCACCGCCCAGCTCCGCCTGGGCCCGCAGTCCCTCTAACCGTTTGAGCTTGTCCCGCATCGTCATCGACGCGACTCCCGGTCACCGGTGATACGTTCGCCGCCCCGCAGCTCGTCGAACGCCGGCACCAGTTGCCGATCCTTGAACTGCAGCAGAAAGGGCCGGCGTGTGACGGTCTCATGCTCCACCGTGAAGATGCCCGTAGCACCAGGCATACCACGGATCTCGCGGAATGACCTGGCAATCGCCGACCGACGCGGAAAACCCCACGGCAAAGCGGCCAGGACGAGCTGGGTCGCGTCATAGGCCAGCGCCGGGACCAGGTTACCCTGCAACCCCTTCCGATAGGTGCGCTCGTACAGCTCGACGAACTCCTGCCAGCGCACCGACTGGCTGGATCGATCCAGGAACGTGGAAACCACCGTGCCGTCGATGAAGCGCGGCTCCACCAGACGCAGTACCTCGGGTGCCGACCATTCGGCGTCACCGAGCACCTGGACGCCCCTGAGGCCGTAGTACGAGAACTGCGGTGCCAGCTGGATGACGCTGCGCGGTGTGCTGGCCGGCGAGTAGATCGCCTGGGGGTGTGCAGCACCCAGGAAGGAGAGTGGCTCCTCGAAGGTAGTCGCCGTGCCGTCGTAGGCGATCGACGCGACGACCTGCGCCCCACGCGCCCGGACACCGTCGGCGAACGCCGCGAGCTGCATCCGGCCCTCCGGTGTGGCCGGATACATCACCCCGAAACGGCGGATCTGCAGATCCCTGACCGCAAAGCCAGCCAGCGCTCGCGCACAACGCGTGACACGCTCCGTGGTGCTCCAGAGTGAGAACGTGTTGCGCCGGAAGCTCAGGTTCTCCAGCGCTGTCGGGCTGACGATCAGGAGATTGCCATCGCGGCGCGCACGCGCGGCGACATCGAGCCCCTCGCTGCGCAACGGTCCCACGATCGCCACCACGTCAAGCCGCTCAAGCTCGCGCACTAGCT
>CANPVY010000251.1 GCA_947581845.1 uncultured bacterium
GTCTCGGCCCGCCTGTGGAAGTCGGCGATGAGGCGGCCCAGCTCGTGCATCAGCTCGGGACGCGCGGCCCGTGCCTGGACGAGCTTGGACAGCCGCTGCTCCTCGGGCAGCCGACGCATGAGGACAGCAACCTCCTCGACGATGGCGGGCTCGTTGAAGCTCAAACGGCCGTCCTCGCCGCGGTGCACGGCGGCGAGGTCGAGGTAGACATCAGGAGCGATGCGGCGATTGAGCTCGAGTTCGGCGATCGCTGCGGCTCGACGCTTCTCGAAGGTGGAGAAGTCGAGGAAGCCGAGATCCAGCGGCTTCTTCAGCTTGTACACGTAGTCGCCGGCGAAGAAGAGATGTGATATGTGGGTCTGGCGGTGCTCGACGCGGCTGACCTCGTGCTCGTAGCTGCCGGGGTCGAGGAAGAAGTCGATAATCTCTTGCGGTGTGGCGGCCTGGGTCACTGCAGCTCGCCCTCCCAGTCGATCGCGAAGCTGGCAAGCCGCTGCAGGGTGCGCGCGCGGATATCCGAGGGCCCGAGCTGCGGGCCAACTGCCTGTCCCCCCTGCATCTGTGGAGTGAGAAGCGGCTGGACCGCAGATCCGCAATCAGGGCAGTGCTCCGGCCACTCCTCCGCTTTCTGCAGCGGCACGATCTCATCTTCGCAGCAGGCGCTACAGCGCAGCACCTGTTTCGCGCCCGACCATTTGCCGCGTTTGGCCAGCGGCTCGCCGTCGATCTCGATGATGTCCATGGCGAAGTCGATAATCGGTGCGGCGCTGATCCAGGTGCCGACGCCATAGCCGCTGACTACGGGGTTGAGCTGGCGGATCGTCTCTTCGTCAACGCCGCCGCTCACGAACAGGCCGATGTCCGTGTAGCCGCGCAGATCGAGCTCCCAACGCACCTCATTGAGTATCTCGAAGAAGTCGCCGCGCCTGCTGCTCGGCGTATCGAGACGCAGGGCCGTGAGCCGCGAGCCGAGCGCCTTGGCGACCTTGAGGGCCGCGAACTTCTCGTCGTCGAACGTGTCGATGAGTGAAATGCGTGGGATCTTCTTGTCGATCACCTCGTCGAAGGCCTGGGTGGCGCGCAGCGTGTCGCCCATCAGCAGGACGAGCGCGTGCGGGATTGTGCCCACGGGCTCCGTGCCCAGCAGCTCGGCGCTGGCGACCACAGCCACGCCGTCGCAGCCGCCCAGGTAAGCGGCACGCTCGATCATAGGCGCGATCGCCGGATGCATACGGCGAGCGCCGAAGCTGATCAGCTTGCGCTCTGAGCCCGCCGCCAGCCGGCAGCGAGCGGCGCGGGTCGCGATGCCGGAAGCTTGGCAGATGAGCCCGAGCAGGGCGGTTTCGTAGACGCCGAACTCGCGGTAGCTGCCTTCGATCTCGATCACCGGCTCGAGGGGCCGGAAGATCTCGCCCTCCTCCATCGCCCGCAGGTTGACATCGATGCCGTCGAGCAGGTGGGTGACCTCCGCGAGCCCAGCGAAGACCGCCCAGTCCCAGCCATCGGGGAACGACTTGGCGATGAACTCGGCCCGCACGTGAGCATCGACCCCTTTGGCGTCGAGAATCGCGGCCGTACGCGGGAAGTAGACGTCAGTCACCGCACCGGCCTTGATCTGCTCCGGCGTGGCGATGTGGAAGCCCTTCACGGGATCAGCTCTTCTTGGCCGTCTTCGCGAAGAACGAGCTGAACTTCTGTTCCAGCTTCCGACTGCCGCATTTGGGGCACTTCGGGCGCTTCTTGTCGTGCTCCTCGATGCGCAGACGGAGACTGAAGGTCTTGCCACATTCCTTGCATTGATACTCGTATAGCGGCATGAACGGCCCTCCTCAAAGCGCCTGAGAACGGCTCTATACGCTTGGGGTCACAGGTACTCTCAGGCAGCTAAACTAACACCGGTTTACCCTTCGCGGGAGGGAAATCGGAGGCGGGCTCCGGCGGGCTATCGGTGACGCGGACGACGTGGGCCGTTAGCTTGTATGGTGGAGCTGCGGGCGCAGAGGGAGGGGTAGATGGGCGACGCCGGGTGGCGTTGGCGGACGATTGAGCACACGGGCGATCTGGGCATCGAGGTCGAGGCGCCGTCCCTGGAACAGCTGTTTGTGGCCGGCGCCCACGCCCTGGCCGGAGTGCTGCTGGGGGAAGAGGCCGGGGCGGCAGCGTCGGAGCCGGTGAAGGCGACGGTCTGGCGGGAGCTGGCTCTGGAAGGGCCGGATCGGGAGGTGCTTCTGGTGGATTGGCTGCGCGAGCTGCTCTACGTCCAGATCTCGGAGGACCTCGTGCTGGTGGAGGCCGAGCTCGGGGAGGTCGGGGAGAGCCGTGTGGCGGGGCGAGTCGGCTTCGCGCGACCGTCGGCGGCCGGCTGTGTGGAGCGGGAGCTCAAGGCCGTGACCTACCACGAGCTCGAGGTGAGCCAGCGCGGCGAGGAGTGGTTCGCCCGCATCGTGTTCGACATCTAAGGCCTGGCAATCAAGGGGCAGAGGTCGTAATGGCAGTCGAAGGATACCGGCTCGAGAAGATCGACGACTATCGCTGGCGTGTGCCGCGGATTGGGCCGATGCTGACCGATGGGCTCGTCTTCGCCGATGCGGAGCTCATCCCACACATCGAGCGGGACAAGAGCTTACAGCAGGTGGCCAACGTGGCCTGTCTGCCCGGCATCCAGGGCCCGTCCATCGCCATGCCTGACATCCACTGGGGCTACGGCTTCCCGATCGGCGGGGTCGCCGCATTCGACTTGGAGGAAGGGGTCATCTCGCCGGGCGGTGTGGGCTATGACATCAATTGCGGTGTACGCCTGCTGCGCTCGGAGGTCACGGCGCAGGACCTGCGGCCGCATCTCGGCAAGCTAATGGACCTGCTCTATCGGAACGTGCCTTCCGGTGTCGGCTCGTCGCGTTCCGACCTCAGGCTCGGCGTGAAGCAAGTGACCGAGGTGCTGCTGAAGGGCGCGGCCTGGGCGGTGAAGCAGGGTTACGGCTGGGCGGAGGACCTGGAGCGGATCGAGGCGGGCGGCAGGATCGAGGGTGCGGAACCGGACTACGTCTCGCAGCGTGCGCTGGAGCGCGGGCGCCAGCAGGTGGGCACGCTGGGCTCGGGCAACCACTTCATCGAGGTCGGCTACGTCGGCGAGGTCTACGATGAGGTAGCCGCCGCGGCGCTGGGCCTGGCGGAAGGTACCGTGACCGCCTTCATCCACTCGGGTTCGCGGGGTCTGGGCTATCAGGTGTGCGACGACTACTTGAAGACGATGTTGCGGGCCTCGGAGAAGTACGGGATCGTACTGCAGGATCGTCAGCTTTGCGCAGCACCGCTGCCATCGGATGAAGCGCGCCGCTATCTGGGGGCGATGCGAGGTGCGGCGAACTACGCGTTCTGCAACCGCCAGATGATGGCGCACTGGGTACGGGAGACTTTTTCCGAGGTCCTACGGCAGAGCGCCGAGCGCCTGGGTCTGCGCCTGGTCTACGATGTAGCGCACAACATCGCTAAGATCGAGACGCACAAGGTAGACGGTCGGGAGAAGCAGGTCTGTGTGCACCGCAAGGGCGCGACGCGCGCCTTCCCGCCGGGGCACTCCGAGGTACCGGCGACCTACCGCCAGGTCGGGCAGCCGATCTTCATCCCCGGCGACATGGGCCGTTACAGCTACGTGCTGGTCGGCACGCAGGGTGCCTACGACGAGACGTTCGGTTCGACTTGCCACGGGGCGGGACGGATGATGAGCCGCAAGCAGGCGAAGCGGGTGGCGAAGGGTCGTGCCATCGTGCGCGAGCTGGAAGACCGGGGGATCCTGATCCGGGCGGCCTCGCGGGCGACGGTGGACGAGGAGATCTCCGAGGCGTACAAAGACGTGAAGAATGTGGTCGAGGTGGTGCACCACGCAGGGATCGGCAAGATGGTGGCGCAGCTGAGGCCGCTGGGCGTGCTGAAGGGATAGCCGATGAGCGGATTGATGAGCATACTGGCCGCGACGGATGGTAGCGAGCACGGGTTAGGCGCCGTGGTGACAGGCGCTGCGCTGGCGGAGCGAGCGGGCGCCGAGTTCCATATCACCACGGTGGTCGAGGTGTTGCTGGTACCACCCGCCTACATCCCACCGGGCGTGGACGCGGCGCGTTACGAGCCGGATTTCATCCGGGAGGCGCGCGAGAAGGCGACGGAGCAGGCGCGGGAGGCGGGGGCGGCCACTGCGCGGCTACATGTGCGGGCGGGCTTCGCGCCACAGCTCATCAACAAGGTCGCGGAGGAAGCCGGCGCGGAGCTTATCGTGGTAGGCGCCAACCCGCAGCCGGCGCGGGCACGGAGCCTGGTAGGCACGACGGGGCGGCGAGTGCTGTACCTTGCGAATCGTCCGGTCCTGGTGGCGAGCGAGGCGCGGCGTGAGCCGTTCCGGCGTGTTCTGGCGGCCGTGGATCTGTCCGAGGTCTCACAGGCCGTATTGAGGAACGCCTGGTCCGTCGCCCGAGCGGAAGGCGCGGAGCTTCGGGCGCTCTACGTTCTCGAGCCGCTGCCGATGATGCTGGCGAGGGTTGCGGGGGACAAGGAAGAGGAGCGCCGTCGCTACGGCCGCGAGCAGCTGGCGTGGGTGCTCGAGGCGGCGGACTTGGTCGGAGAAGAGGCGGTCGGCGCATACATACGGCAGGGGCATGCCGGTCGTGAGATCCTGGAGGAGGCGCAGCAGTGGAACGCCGATCTCATCGTCTTGGGCACGCACGGCTTCAACTTCTTCGATCGGCTGCTGCTGGGCAGCACATCGCTGTACGTGCTGAGGCACGGGCAGCTGGCGACTTTGGTGGTGCCCGGCGTGCAGTCGGGTGAGCGTCACTGAGACGCGGTGGCGATAGGGTGCCCGAGCTGAGGCGTGTGCTGGCGGCGACGGATGGCAGTGATCACGGTCTGAACGCCGTGGTGACCGGTGCCGCTTGCGCTCGGCGATTGGGTGTGAGCCTGGAGATCGTCAGCGTCGTTGAGACGCTGACGTTCCCCTTCGGTGTTGAGTTTGCCGACTATCACGACGCGTACAGCGAGGAGTTGCGGCGCAAGGTAGCGACCCAGGCCGACGCGGCGGACGCCAGCGACGCGCCGGTCCACCAGCGCAGCGGTCTGGCGGCGCCGCTGATCACGGAGCTGGCGGACGAGCTGGAGCCCTGTCTGATCGTTGTGGGAGCGCACCCGCGGCCTGCGGTGGCACGATTCCTCGTGGGTTCCACGGCGGAGCGGGTGATGCGCATGGCGCACTGCCCGGTCCTCGTGGCGACGGCTGCGCGGCGCGAGCCATTCCAGCGCGTCTTGGTGGCCATCGATCTGTCCCGTCAGTCCCTGCGCGTTCTCGAGATCGCGGCGGCGATCGTGCAGGCGAACGGTGCGCAGCTGCGGGCCCTCTATGTGCATGATCAGCCGGCCCCGATGCTGCTGGAGGCGGCACTGTTCGACGAGAAGGAGTCGCGTGATCACGCGCGTGTCGAGTTCAGTCGAACGGTTGCGCGGGTAGCGCTGCCGACGGAGCTGATGGTGAGTCGCAGCATCCGGGAGGGTCACGCCGGGCACGAGATCCTGCACGAGGCTCAGGATTGGGATGCCGATCTCGTAGTGATGGGGTCACACGGATTCGGATTCTTCAATCGCCTCCTGTTGGGCAGCACGTCGGTCTACATGTTACGACACGGGCATCGGGCGACCCTGGTCGTGCCGCGCGAGAAGGGTGGGTAGGCTGCCCGAGCTGGCTCTCAGTCTTTGAACAGCGCGTACAGCTGCACGTG
Source organism: uncultured bacterium (assembly GCA_947581845.1). Classification (GTDB taxonomy): domain Bacteria; phylum Gemmatimonadota; class Gemmatimonadetes; order Palauibacterales; family KS3-K002. Next base: position 5,763 of record CANPVY010000251.1, read on the forward strand.
CTCGACGTCGAGGTCATCAATCCACAAGCCAAGCACGAAGTCGGAGCCGATCTCGAAGACGGTGAATCTCGGCGGGGTCTCCACCAGGCCGAGCATCTCGCCGCCCGAGTTGAAAACCGTCCAGCGCGGCTGCTTGTCGCCGGGTCGCCGGTAGTCCTCGACCCAGAGGTTCCCATCCGCGTCCACCACGAGGCTACGGTAGGCCGGCATCGTCTGCGGGAACGGCATCTCGGCGTACATCTGCCTGATGAAAGTGCGCTGGCTCTCATCCTCGGCATCCGTCATCTCATCTTCGATGAGTCGCTCGGTGTCCTCGGCTGTGACGGGCAGGTTGGGCTGCGCTTTGCGGATGAGCCGCACGAGCCTGCCGCTCTGATCGTACTGAGCAAGCTCGTAGGAATCGGTGTGCCCGAAGTAGAAGGCGTCGCCGTGTACGGCGGCGACCGGACGACGGCCGAAGGCTCTGGTGCTCGCCATCATCCGGTTCTCCTCGGTTATGACGTACCACTCGTCTCCCGGGAAGCGGCCCAGGGAGTCTACGCGTGCGCCTTCGGGGTCGCAGCGAAGGTAGAGGTTGGGTTCGCGCCTCAGGCCGCCTCTGATCTCACCGCTTCCGAACGACTGCCTACCTGCAACAAGCAGGGAGCCATCTGCGAAGGGCCCGACGACGTCCGGGGAGACGCCGGCTCCGATCAGCGTGTGCAGGTCGAACGAGCGAACGAACTCCCCGTCAGCGTTGAAGAGCGAGACTCGGTGGTTCCTGAAGTCGTAGGTGAGCAGCGAGTCTTCGGCGAGCGTCCACAGGTCAAAGAGCCCTTGGAATTCGCCGGGGCCGCCGCCCTCGCGTCCCGCTGTGGAGAGGTACCTGCCGGCGGCGTCGTAGAAGCGTAGCTCGTTCGTACCCGAGTTGGCGGCGACGACGCGGCCATCGCTCAGCCTGCGGGCATCGGTCACACGATAGAGCTGGTAGTTGGCATCGCCCTCCAGCACGCCGATGTCGAGGACCGCAGCCTGCGAGAGGCGCCAGCCGGTCGCTCCCGGCCAGCGCGGTCCCTTGTTCTCCAGTATACGAACCCCGGCGCTATCACGTACCAGCGGGCCGCTGGAACGGGCGTCTTCGCCGCCGCAACCAGCCAGCGATGGTAGGTACGTTAAGAGAACGTGACAGGCGAGCAGTCGTGTTTGCCTGGCCGATACCACGGCTGTCCTCCATCACATCTGGTGCAGGCTGCGCCTGGCCGTCGGCCTGGCATTCTACCGTTTGATGAGCCTGTACATCCGCACATGATCGACGTCGAGCTCATCTGTCCAGCGGCCGAGCACGAAGTCGGAGCCGATCTGGTAGACTCTGAATCGCGGTGGTGTTTCCACCGTGCCGAGCAGTGTGCCATCAGGGTCGAACACCTTCCAGCGTGGCTGGTCGTCACCTGGTGGCCGGTAGTCTTCGACCCAGAGGTTCCCGTCCGCGTCCACCAAGACATCGCTGTACGCGGGCATCGTCTGAGGGAAGGGTAAGCCGGTGTACAGGTGCTCGATCTCGCGACGCTCATCCTCGTCCTCGATTTCGGCGAGTTGGCGGTGTATGTAGTGCTCGATGTCCTCTGCTGAGACGCGGGTGTCGGGTCGGACGCTGCGAACCGAGCGCACGAGCTTGCCTTCCGCCGAGTAGTAGCCGATCTCGTACGAGTCACCTCTTCCAAAGTAGAAGCCGCTCATGTATGCGGCTGAATGAGGGGAAGCTGCGAACGGCAGCGGCACGAGTTCGATGCCCTGGTCGTGTGCGAGAATGTACACGTC
>CANPVY010000252.1 GCA_947581845.1 uncultured bacterium
ACAAGCTCGGAGTGCACATCGGTCCAATCCCGCCAGTCTTTCGCCGCATCGATACGCGCCCGGATGTCTGAATACGCGCGTACGAAATCACGTGTCAGTTGCTCGTGCCGCAGGCCTGGACCTTCCAAGATTCTCGCCACAACAGATAACACCTGCCGCGGGCTCGTAGGCTTAACGATGTAGTCATCGACGTGCCGGACGATCGCTTCGGTGAGCGTCGATTCCTCCTCGCTCTTCGTAACCATCACGACGGCAACGCGTGAGTCGACACTGCGGATCTCCTGGAGCATTTCCGTGCCGGTGCGCCCGGGCATCTGCTCGTCCAGGAGAATGAGGTCATAGCTGCAACGGCGCAGCTGGCTCAGCGCGTCGTCACCGTTGGGCAGGGTATCCACTTCGTAGCCACGCTGCTCGAGGACCAGGCGGTGGGGGAGGAGAAGATCGACCTCGTCGTCAACCCAGAGGATTCGCCCCCTGACGTTCTTCCTACCCTGCATCACAGTTTCCAGGTGTAGCTATACCAAGTCGCGACCGCTCTTCCCGCCCGCAGTGCAGGCTCGAAGACCCAATCGCGCGCCTCCCTGGTCAGCTTCTCGTTATACCCGCGGTCCGGTGTCGCCGGGTCCAGCCGCACGCTGTCCACCTGGCCCGCCTGATTAATGAAGACCCAGACCGTCACCTCGCGCCCGCGCACGGAAGCCGGCCGATCGAGTGGCGCCATGATCACCCCTCTGGGAACGGGTGGGATGAGCCGGCGCAGGCCGGACATCGCGTTCCCGGCGTCGCCGCGCCCCTCGCCGCCGGGGAGACCGGGGCCCGCCTCTGCGCCCTCACGTTCGCTCTCACCCGGATCACGAAGCTCGATCTCACTGAACGCGAGCTCGAGTTCCTGCGGTTGCAACTGCACCGGTTCCACTATCGGAGTCTCTGGACGCGGCGGTATCCTGATCTCCACCGGTGGCCGTAGCAGCACCGCCCTCGTGCTGCCGCCCCCCGGCGCCGCCAGGGCATCACCACTCGCCGGGCCCGCGGCCGCGTACGGGGTCAGTCGCTCCGGTCCTGTCTGGAAGAGGAGGAGGAGGCTCAGATGAATGACGACGGACAGGAGCAGCCCCAGGCGCCACACCCTGCGCTCCTGGCGCAGCCGCTGTCCAATCGGTTCCACTGCCATCGATCCACGTTCGCTAGCCGTCAGCGAGCCGGGTCCGTTCCTCCAGCCACGCGCTCCGGATTCAACTCGGCGATCTGGAGGAGTTGCTTGTCCCGATCGAGTATCCAGACTGCCCCGCTGTCGTCGACGACCACGTCGGTGACGAAGCGCACCTCCCGCGCAACTCCCATCACGCGCGGCTCCGATCCGCTCACGTCTACCACCGCCATGCCTTCGGGTCCAGCGGCGACGTAGAGGAGATCCCCAGCGAGATCCGCAGCATAAGCGAACCTGATCCCCGTATACTCTGATACCACGCGCGGCGCCTGCGGATCCCTCGCGTCAAGCAGGAACACCCCTCTTGTCCCGGCTGCCACGGCCAAGCGGCTGCCCTCAGCGCGTACAGTGCGTCCGGCAGCCGGCAACACGACCTCACCCAGCCTCTCCAGACGGGGGCTGTAAGAGGAGAGACGATCCCCTGCCAACACCCAGCCGACGCGCCCGAAGTCGCTGAAGGTTATGTCAGTGACAAAATCACTCTGCTCGAAGGCACCGATGCGCGCCAGCGAGATCTCGTCATCCTGCCTCCGTACCTGAAGCAAGCGGAGCGAGTCCGCGCCGGCAACGGCCAGCCGGCGATCAAAGACCTCCAGTGTACTTCCGCCACGCTCATCGACCACCTGCCCTTGCGCAGAGTCATCTTCCAGCGGAAAGCCGATCAAATTCGAGAAGGTGCTGAGCACCAGCAGATCCAGGTCCGGCAGGACAGCCGAGTCCTCAATCCCACGCACGCCGGAGCCCCGACTGAGCACTGCGCCATCCCTCGACACGACGCGGGCACCGCCAAGTCCAACCACGGCAGCGCCCCCCATGAAACCGCTCATGCGGTCCGGTACCAGGCCGAGCGGCACGTTCTGGAACTCGTACTCAAGCGAGGGCCCAGCGGCCATGCGGCGGGCATACCGCGAATCCAACTCCAACCCGATGAGGAAACCGACGGCCCCGCCCATGAGGCCTGTTACTATCCCGACACATTCCCTACTGCTACAAACCGAATTGACAGTGCTCCCCTCATTGAAGCTGTATGCGGAGACGCCGACTGCGAGGGCCACACCGACAGCGAACAACCAGCGCCGATTCCTCTTGAGCGCTTGCGCCTCAGCCGTTGTGGGGCCAGCAAGTATGGCCACGGCCAGCGCCAGGGCCAGCGTTCGACGCACGCATGTCGAGCCGAACAGCTTTGCCGGCATAGGGCTACTCCTTCTCGGTGACCTCGAAAGCACGTACTCGGGTGGCCAACTGCTCGCTCAGGCGGTCCCAGACCCGCAGCCTGATCTCATACTCCCCGGCGGGCACCTCTTTGGGATCCAACGCCAGGTACTCCGTCACCCGATCGCGCCCGTCCAGCCGCACCTCGCGGCTGAACCGCAGCTCGAGCCGGTCGTCACCGACAATACTGAACCCCCAGGCGTCGGCCAAGGCACCGAGGAGCTGGCTGATGGGTCCACCACGCTGAAGCCTCTTCACCCTCACCTGCAGGGCCACGTCGTATGATGCGAAGCCCTCTGCGTCGCTGGCGAGCCCGTACAGCTCGTAGTAGATGTGCACAGGCTCACCCGGCAGATACTCCAAAGCTGGATTGACTTGGATGTCGTAATCGAAACGCTTCCGGGGATCTTCGACCAGCGGTCTGATCGCGTCAGCCACCAAGATGTCGCTCACGCTGAGAGAGTCGCCGGAGAAAGCCCAGGCACTAAACGTGTCCCGCGCCGCCGCGGCACGCCAGGTAACCGCGTCCCGCGTCTCCACTGCCGCCACCAGGAAGTCGGCCGGCGGCATCAGAATCCGCCAACTCCTGTACTCGTTCGTCTCGGCTGACTCCGCATACGCTACAACTTCCGTGCCCACGCGCCGCAGGAAGCTCTCACCATAACGGTCAAACAAGAAGAGGCCGACCTCCAGCTCTCCCTTGTTCAGATCGAGTTCACGCGCCAGGTCAACCAGCGGCAGCGCCGCATGGATCTCGACGGCCACCTCGTCCGGCGTCTCACCGCGGAACCGCGCGATCTGAACAGGCAATTCCAGCAGTTCAGAGATGGACGGGATGTTGTCATACTTCGCGGGGACAAGGGCCCGGTAGCTCTCAGCGATGAACTCGTAGTCGCCCGCGAACCGCGCGTCCAGGTAGCCGGGCATCTGCTGGAAGATGAAGACCGGCCCATCCCTACCGTAGCTCCAGATTATCGACCTCCGCCCGATCGCGTACGGGTTCCCACGACTCGTCACATCGGGGCCGAAAACCCCGATGTCGTCCGGCGCACCGTACCGCACGAAGACGATCCCACGATCGGTCTCCCAGCCGCGTAGTCCGGCTTCCGGCGCCGCGAATCGCAAATCCGCGTAAGCTACGCGGGCAACGTGTTCGAGGCGTCGCTCATTCGCCTCCGTGAGATACAGCGGGTCCGTCAGCTGCCAGTAGCGCGAGTTGAACTCGGCCCGCTCATCCTCGCTCAGATCGAGGTAGTCCTCCGCAGCCCGCCGCTGCAGCACCGGGGCAAGGTTCTCGATCGCTGCACGCTCGTCGTCGTGGAGTCGCACCAAACCGTCTTCGAAGGCCTCGGCAGCTTCATCTTCCCGACCAGCAGCATGCAGACCCAGCCCCATGAAGAGATACGGCTCCGGTCGCTCCGGATGCTCCGAACGCAGCCTCCGCGCCAGAGCCAGGTATTCGGCGAATCGCTGCTCATCGAACAGATAGCCCATCAATCGGATGGCCGCAGCGACGTGCTTGGGGTCGTAACGGAGCGCCGCTCGGAAGTGCTCGAGCATCTCCTCCTTCGCCAACTCACCCGAATCCTCGATCGCCGGCGCATCCTCCAGATAGGCATCGGCGTAGCGTGATGGCCGCTCGTCGAACAGCCTGTAGAACTCGGTAACCGGCGGTCCACGGAAGAACGGGCGAAAGCGCCGATGCCGCTGGCTCTCGTACTCGAGTTCCCTGATGTACCCGATGTTGAAGTGGATCTCCGCCAGGACGTCGGGGTCACCCTGCTCTTCAGCCGCGGACAGAGCGCGATTGAACAAACGGCCAGCGTCCACCTTCATGTGCTGTTTCAGACGAAGCCGAGCCAGCTCGAGCAAGTAGCGCGGATCGGACGGCCTGAGCCGAAGCGCCTCAAGCAGGGCCCGCTCGGCCCTCAGCCGATCACGGAAGTCGGTTTCGACCGAGCTTGCGCGATGGCCGTAGAGCCGGCCCAGCTGGTAGTGCGCGTCGGCCAGGGAAGGGGCCGCGTCGGTTGCCCTCTCAAGCTCAGCGAAAGCAAGCAGTGTGTCACCCGCAGAAGCGAAAGCGAGGCCCCGCTCGATGTGCTGGCGGGCCACGTCCTCTTGCGCCTGAGCGGCGTGAGCCGCCAGCAGCAGCGACGCCGATAGCAGGAGATTAGTAAGCTGCTTCACGGCTGCGGTCCTTCACGTTAACGCTCTCGAGAACCCACCCTCAATAAAACTAGGCTTCGCTGTGGCAAAGGAAAAGGGCGGCCAGCGGCGTCTGGTTTCGCAAGGCCCTTGCCCAGCCCCACGGCGGCAGCCAAGTTGGCCAACGTCCCGGGAATGGCCGATTGGGGGCGCTCGTGTGGGGCGGCATGCACATACAAGCCAGCGGAGCACGAGAGCATGATGGGGCTTGAGGGAGCGGTTCTCATTCCGATTCTGATCCTCGGAAGCGCGGCGATTCTTTACTACGGGCTCTTGGGCGTGCGGGCTCGCCAAATCCAGAGGCGCCGCGAGCACCGGACTTCCGCCAGCTGATCGGATCCGAACCTCGAGACGGGAGGTTTCTGATGCACGGGCTGTTCGGCCGGCTGCAAGCCGAGATCGAGGAGATGCGGGAGCAGGGCGTCTACAAGCAGCTGATCCACCTCGATTCGCCGCAGGACGCCGTGGTCAAGATCGCGGAGACCGGAGGCGAGGTGATCAACCTTTGCTCCAACAACTACCTGGGCCTCTGCAGCAAGCGCGAGGTGGTGGAGGCTGGCCGGGCGGCGTACGAGCAATATGGTGCCGGGACGTCGTCAGTGCGATTCATCTGCGGCACCTTCACCCTGCACCGGCAGCTGGAGGAGAAGATCGCCGATTTCCTCGGCCTCGAGTCTGCGCTCACGTACGTCTCCTGCTGGAACGCGAACATGGGGCTCATGCCCACGTTCCTCGAAGAAGAGGACGTTTTGATCTCCGACGAGCTGAATCACGCCTCAATCATCGATGGCGTCCGCATGACCCGTTCGAACCGGAAGATCTACAAGCACTCCGACATGAAGGAACTCGAACAGGCGTTGCAGGGGAGTGCTGACGCCAGGAATCGCTTCATCATCACCGATGGCGTCTTCTCTATGGAGGGTGACATCTGCAAATTGCCGGATATTCTCGAGCTAGCCGAGAGGTATGACGCCGTGGTGGCCGTCGACGATTCACACGCGACGGGCGTCCTGGGCTCCACGGGGCGTGGGACGCCGGAGCACTATGGACTGCACGGCAAGGTGCCCATCATCACCAGCACGCTTGGCAAGGCTCTGGGGGGTGCCGCGGGAGGGTTCACCGCCGGGCCCGCCGAGCTGACGGATTATCTGACACAGCGCTCGCGACCGATGCTGTTCTCTAACGCGCTACCGCCGGCGACGGCCGGGCATTCGCTGGCGGCCATCGACTACCTGGACAGTCACCCGGAGTTGATCGAGAAGCTGAGGGCGAACACGAAGTACTTTCGCGAGAGATTGCTGGAGGCGGGGTTCAAGCCCATTGAGGGAGAGACACCGATCGTACCGATCATCATAGGGGAAACGGCCGAAGCGATCCGCATGAGCAAGATGCTGCTGGACGAAGGGGTGTTCGTGATCGGCTTCGGTTACCCTGTCGTGCCCCACGGCACCGCACGCATCCGCTGCCAGATCTCGGCGGCGCACGAGATCGAGCAGCTCGACGCCGTACTCGCCGCCATGAAGAAGGTAGGCGCCAAACTGGGAGTCGTCTGAGACGTAGCAATGGCACGCATCGCGGCAAGCATCCTGAGCGCCGACTTCTCACGACTGGCCGAGCAAATCGCCGCGAGTGAAGCGGGAGGCGCCGACTGGATTCATGTGGACGTGATGGATGGCCACTTCGTGCCCAATATCACGGTCGGCCCGCTTGTCGTGGCGGCGGCGCGGCGTGCCACGAAGTTGCCCCTCGACGTCCACCTGATGATCGAGAAGCCCGAGCGCTACCTGAGCCAGTTCGTGACCGCTGGCGCTGATTGGCTCACCGTCCACCAAGAGGCGTGCCCTCATCTCCACCGCACGGTCCAGCAGATCCGGGAACTGGGTGCTCGACCGGGCGTCGCGCTCAACCCGGCCACCCCCGTGGAGACGCTGATGGACATTCTCCCGTTCGTGGATCTGGTGCTGGTGATGACCGTGAACCCCGGTTTCGGTGGGCAGTCGTTCATCCCCGACTCTCTCTCCAAAGTCAACCGCCTGGCGCGACGGCTGGCAGAGGGTCGGCTGGCCGGCATCGAGATCGAGGTAGACGGCGGCATCGATCCCGACACCGCTCCCGCCGCCGTGGCTGCTGGGGCGACCGTACTGGTGGCCGGGTCAGCGGTGTTCTCCCACGGCTCGATTCCCGACAACGTGCGGGCCCTACGCCGCAGTCTCGCGGTGGAGGTGTAGGGCGGGAACCGCCGCACAGCTCGCCAGCTTCCCAACAGTGAGAGCCGCGGCACAGCCATCACGCTTCGACCGCGAACACGCTTGATCCAGGTACGTGTACGTTATCGTGAGGATCGAGATCGATGCCGGTTATCTAGGCGAGGCGCTCTCCCGAGCCGATTGCGCATTAGGCGCCGATGCGGCGCGTTCTCTACGCCGAGGGCGGCCGGCTGCGCAGCTTGGTCAAGATCTGTTTTAACGACCACGCCATCCGCTACCTTGAAGGTGGGGCGGAGACCGGCGTCAAGCCCGGCGACGAGATCCAAATCGTACACTCGATCGCCGGCGCCGTTGCCACCGCGCTTGGAGTGGGACAAGTGGAACTCACACCGGACGAGATCCGACGCTACGCCCGGCACATCGTCATGCCGGAGGTGGGGCTTGAAGGGCAGAAGAGGCTCAAACAGGCCCGCGTACTCCTCGTTGGGGCTGGTGGCCTCGGCTCGCCCGCATCGCTCTATCTGGCCGCTGCAGGCGTCGGCACGATCGGGCTGGTAGACTTCGACGCCGTTGAGTTCAGCAACCTCCAGCGGCAGATCATCCACGGCACCAGGGATGTAGGACGCTCGAAGCTGGACTCGGCGCGGGACCGCCTGCTCGACGTGAACCCCGAGATCACCATCGAGGGCCATCAGGTCCGGCTGCGCTCCGACAACGCGCTGGAGATCCTGGGCCGTTACGACGTGATCGTCGACGCAAGCGACAACTTCCCAACCCGCTATCTCGTCAACGACGCCTGCGTGTTGCTCGACAAGCCTAACGTCTACG
>CANPVY010000253.1 GCA_947581845.1 uncultured bacterium
CCCGGTGAGCATCCCGCGGTGGGCCCCGACCGCTCGTGCCCACCAGGCCGACCCCTTCTCCACCGCCGCCGCCCGGGCCTCGGCGCGGCGCTCCCGCGTGCGGAATTCCCTGTATTTGCCCCGGTCGGCGAGCAGGAAATCCAGCAGGCCGACGACACCGATGCCCAGGAACAGCCTGCCTGCATAGATCGCGGCCGGCACCTCCAGGCTGAGCCCCGCAGCGAGCAGGAGCGCGGCGGGAGGCAGCGCAACCAGGGCGACGTTGCGGCTCCAGCGTGGGCCCGCAGCCGCCACGGCCAGGTTGTAGGGAGCGTCGGGATAGTAGTTGAGCTTCTCGACCTTAATGCCCGGGGCCCTGCCGTACGGCGTCAGGAGGAAGACGCGCAGGAGTCCCATCCACCGCTTCAACCAAGCCGCACGCAGGATCTCCATCGCGCCACGCTGTGAGGCGTCGTTGAGTGCGTTCAGCTTGGCCGCCGTCATCCAGTGCCCCATCTCGTGGAGCGCGATGGCCGCGTGGAAGCTGATGTACATGAAGAGGGCTGAGACGATGGTCTCGGGGCTGACGAAGATGAACTTGAGCACCTCCCCCTTGAAGATCTCCGTGGGAGGGAGCGCCAGCACCGAGGAGATGAAGGCCACGTGGAACGACACCAGGATGTGGTTGGCGATCACCCACCCTTCCTGCAAGAATGCATTCGGTCGAGGGGAAACAGCGCGGCTCTCGCTACGATGGGGAGTGGGGAGGTGGTTCACGAATCCGCCGTTGAGACTGCGTAACATTATGATTGACAACAAGTTGCTATGCCAACCGGGCATCTCGTCCGGCACCGCCTGAATGGTAACTGCCGGCGGTAGCAGAGGCAACAGGCATGCTGCTGCGGATGAAAGTCTTTCAGCCATTGTCCGCCGCGTACAGCCGGCCGCCTTCGGTGAGCCCCTGGCGAATGGCCTCACCCGCATACGCTGCCCGCCGTACAGTGCCTGCCGCGCAGCCACGTACGGGATATGCAGGGTCCGCCGCGCGCCGCTCTGTCGATGCTCGGGCATTGTACTTGCGGTCGGATCGAACCCGAAGGCGTCGTCCGTCGGTACGAAGTTGGGGTAGAGCTCGAAGCGGAAGAAGTCGGAATGGCCGACTTGGGCATCGAACTCGGCGTCCTCGAGGAAGTAGTTCGGCTGAGCGTCGAGCCAGCTGATGCGCCGCACCTTGACGATCGACTCGAGCGGGATGCTGAAGCTCACGTCACGGATCACCGTCGGCTGCTCGGTTCGGTACGGCCAGACGTAGCGGATGCGGTGCATGCGCGAATGGATGAGCGCGCCGACGCGCCGCGTCAGGTCCCCGGTGTCCTTGAAGCTGATTTGGAACGTCTGATCATCGACATCGGAGCCGATGATACGGCTGGTCAGCTTGACCGCCCCATCGTGGATCAGTTCCAGCGGCCAGACGTAGTCGCGATGGGCGTGAAGGTCGTCATCGTATCCCACGAACTCGGTGCCGGACAGCCGCACCGCTTGCCGCGCCGCTTCGAGGTACGCCTCGGTCATCGGGTCGCCGACGCTCACCCTACGCACATCGACTGTCACGGGAGCCGGGCGCTCGCGTGCCAGCCAGCGTAAATCGGCCAGCGAGATACTCGAGATTCCGCTCGGTGAAGCGGAGCGTCTGCTGGTGGAGTGCCGGCAGCGGATCAGCTTCGATCGCGACCTGCCCGCCGAGGGCGTCTTGATCTACCGCATCAACGACACGATTCCCTTCCGCCCCTGTACGGAGTGCGCCCCGCTGTACCGGGTGATGCTGCTTGAGGCGGATGGCAACAGCACGCTCGCAGGCACGGCGCTGGAGGGTGGGAATCGCGGTGAGCCCGGAGACGCGTTCGCGGTGTTCGGACAGGGCAGACTGACGGCCGTCACGGACCCCTCCACCCGGCTGGACGCCGGGCTCGGTGACGAGTCGGACGTGAGCATCTACGGGATTACGTTAGAGGGCGGCAGAGCGCGGCTGGTCCTGTCGACGGCGCCGCTCTCGCTGACACGGCTGTTGGCGCCGTTGCTGCTTGATGGTGCGAACCAGCTCAGTAAGCTGGAGCAGAGGTACCTGGACGAGCGGAACAACCAGAACACGCGATACGATGTCGGCGACCTCCGGGCCTACCTGCAGCGCCACGCGAACCGTTAGCTTTGCCTTGACACTCTCCCAGGCTGTACCGAGTATTCGCTGACGGTCGGAGCTGCCGACGGCGAGCGCATGGATCTCTCTAGGGACAATCTGGAAACGAAGGAGCGAGCGCTGGACGACTCGCTGCGCGGCTGTGGCTCGGCGCTGATCGGCTACAGCGGCGGTGTCGATTCCACCTACCTGGCTAAGGCGGCGCTCGACGCGTTGGGCAACGAGCATGTGCTCGCGGTCACCGGCCGCTCACCCAGCCTCGCCCAGGCTCAGCGCGAGACGGCCGAGCGCGTAGCGCGCTCGATCGGTCTGCCGCACCTGGAGATCGAGACGCGCGAGATCGAGGATCCCGACTACGCCGCGAATCCGAGGGATCGCTGCTACTTCTGCAAGACGGAGCTGTACGGGCGGCTGGTCATGTTGGCCCGCGCGCGCGGTTTCGCCAGTGTGCTCGATGGCGCGAACGCGGATGACCTGGACGACCATCGGCCCGGCCGGGTCGCCGCCCGTGAGCTGGGCGTGCGCTCGCCGCTTCAGGAGGTCGGGCTGAGCAAGGCCGAGATTCGTGTGCTGTCCCGGCGTGCCGGCCTGCCGACCTGGGAGATGCCGGCGTCGCCCTGCCTGGCCAGCCGCCTACCGTACGGGACCCCGGTGACCTTGCAGCGGCTGCGCCAGATCGAGGAGGCGGAGTCCCGGCTGCGGGCGCTGCACGCCTGGCACGATCTGCGGGTTCGCCACCACGGCGATCTGGCACGTCTCGAGGTGGCGGGCGCGGATCTGGCGTTGTTCGCAGAACCCGGCTTCGCGACGCAGGTGGCCCGTGCGCTGCAAAGGGCCGGATACTCGCAGGCGGGCTTGGACCTGCAGGGCTACCGCCGCGGCGCACTGAACGAGTCAACCATCGGCGCGATCGCTGGTGACGGCCGTTCGACGGTAGAGGTGGAACGACGTCTGGGGGTGTTCGGGGTCCGCGCGCGAGTGGATGGCGCAGGCGCCGTCGCGCTCATCCACGTAACGTCGGACTCGGCGGGAAAGCTGATCGGCGATCTGCGCCAGGTTGCCATCGAGGCGTGTCGTGCGGTGGGATTCCGCTACGTGACACTGGCGCTCGGGTAGCTTCGCGTTTATGCGGCTGTTCATAGCGATCAATCCGACTGCCGACGAAAGGGCGCGGCTGGCCG
>CANPVY010000254.1 GCA_947581845.1 uncultured bacterium
CCCGATCACAAGCCTGCCTTTGCTGACAACGGCGTTCGGGTCACACCGGAGGGTGACATGTGGGTCCAGCGTCACATGGCTGCCGGTGAGCCGATCGAGTTTGACGTGTTTGGGGCGAACGCCGAGCTGAAAGGCAAGGTCATCGTGCCCGCGGGTCGTGAGATTGTGGGGTTCGGTCGTGGTACGGTGTACGCTGTCCGGACCGACGATCTCGGCCTGCAGTGGCTGGAGCGCTACCGGCGAGCTGGCAGCTAGGCCGACGGCTGCCTGGAGATGCGCTAGGGGGCGCCCGCCACGGGCCGCCCCCTTTTCGCGTACAGCGTCGAGCCGCCGGTCGTATGTCGAATCGGTCGGCTCAGGCACCGACCTTGAAGGAGAGCGTCACGCGCGCTCGGTAACGGACGATGCTCCCGTCCTCTACGGTCAGGTCGAGCTTGGTGATCTCGGCGACACGCAGGTTCTTGAGGCTCTCGCCGGCCTTGTGGACGGCATTCGTCGCGGCATCCTCCCAGCCCTTGGTGCTAGTACCGACCAGCTCGATCACCTTGTAGACGCTGTCGGGCATGGCACTCCTCCTGTGCGGGGTGGTCTCCGGGTTGGGCATTCGTCGAGAATCTGGGACGGGAGCCGTGCTGTCGCCAGGGGGCATCCCGCTCTCAGTCTAGCGGAGCTGCTCGAGTAAGCGCTGTGCCTCGGCGCGGCCCTCGCGCGTCAGCGCGACCCGGCCCTCACCGGCGAACTCGAAGAAGTGATGGTCGGCCTCGACCTGAGCCTTGATGGTCTTCTCGGTTGCGGAGAGCTTGGGCGCGTAGTCCAGGCGGCGGAACACACGGGCGACGTCCTTGGGCGCGATGGCCTTCCTGTGATAGGCCATCACCAGGATGAGTTCCTCCTGGAAGGTTTGTGTGCGAGGCAGGAGCTCGGCGGTGAGGTAGTCCTCGTCCAGGTCATCGATCGAACCCGGCGCCTCGGTCGCCGAACTGGCCGCGCCGCTGGCGCTTGTAGGTGCCTCGACGAACGCCAGATCCCCGAGCTCGTCTGCCGGTTCCGCCTCGCCTAGGGACGGCAAGACGTCGCCGAGCGACTCGGCCGCGGGAGCGGCCGGCGCGTGCGGCTGCGCTGCAGGCTCGGCGGGCGGCGTCGGTTCGAGGGACACCGGCGATTCCGGGGCGCTCTCGACCATGGCCATGTACTCACGCAAGAGGGCGATGCGCTTCTCGATCTCTTCGGCGTGCCGCTGAAGATCGGCGATCCCACCCTCGGTCGTCGTGATCTGCTGCTGGACGGCCTCGATCTGGCCGTGCAGCCGCTCTATCTGGCGCTGAGCGGCCTCGATCTGCTCGTGTGTCGTGGCTAGCGTGGCCTCTTCCTGGGCCAGCCGGTTGCGAAGGTTCTCCAGATCTTCCATGCGCGCTTGACTTTCGGGCGGGAGAGCCGGGGGGATACGGCAATGTTAAAGAATCGGGCCCCTGGGGCAAGGGCGAGCCGGCTGCGGGGGTGTAATCGGATGTCGCGCTTGTGAGCCCGGGGGCGATTTCGTAACTTCCAGGTCCTCCCCCAAGAGCCGCTTCTAGGAGTAGAGCGTGTCGCTGATCGTAGGCATCCGATGCGCCGAGGGCGTTGTACTGGCCGCCAGCGGCCCAGCTACCATGCCGTCCCAGGACGGGCTCCCGGCGGCACGACAGCTCGCCAGGAAGCTGCACGTCGTCGGTGGGCAGGCCGTGCTCGGCGTGGCTGGGCACGACGGGTTGGCTCAGGAGATGGCCCTGTCGTTGGAGCGCTGCCTCTCGGAACCCGACCAGCGCGACTCGGCCGAGGATGTGTTGCGTTCTCGGATCCGGGAGGCACTGGCGGCGCCGGTGCAGCGGACGGTGGCGATTCACCGCACGCTGCAGGGGCTGCCGGGGTTTGCCATGACCTCCAACGGGTATGTGGTGAGCCAGTCGCTGCTGGCCCTTCCCTTCGAGGGCTCGCTGCGGCTGTTCGAGATCGATCCGGAATGCACGGTGACTGAGATCACGCCGGAGTTAGCGTACGCGTGCGTGGGCAGTGGCCGGTCGGTCGCGGAGCCGTTCCTGGCGTTCCTCCGCAAGGTACTGTGGAGCGATAGCCGGCCAGGCCTGGATCAGTCGGAGCTCGCCGCCTTCTGGACGGTGCTGCATTCCATCGAGCACAACCCCGGCGGCCTGAGCCATCCCATCCAGATTGTGGTGCTGACGCGGGGTAAAGGCGGCTCGATAGAGATCGTCGAGCGGGGCGATGACTACATGTTCGGCCTGCGACGGACGATCGCTGCAGGTGAGGAAGCGGTACGGAGGAGCTTCCAGGCGTCGGCGCCGAGGGCGACGGAGTCCCCTGCGCCGCCGGGGCCTGCGGGCGCAGAGTCGTCTGCACGTAAGCGGGTGCCGGAGGTGCGGCTGACCCTGGACCGGCGTGAGGGGCGGCGGGGACCCGGCGGCTGGAAGTGACCACGGGCTGGCATATCCATCTGATTCTTTAGGACTGGCAGGAGCAAGCGATGCCGCGATGCCGGAAGTTGTGGCCTGTCGTGCTGTGTGCGGTCGGGCTGCTGGCGGCCTGTGACAGCTTTGACAAGGAAGATGCAGCCCTGCAGATACAGGAGCGCTTCTGCGGCGAGTGGCCGTACGGCTGCACGGACAGCACTCGCGTCGAACTCGGGAAGGTCCGCAAGACGCGTAACGGTCGACAGGTCGAGTTCCGGGTGATCGATCGGCAGGATCGGACGGCAACGCTGTCGGCCGCCTACTTCGAGCCCAGCGGGGATGATTGGGCGTTTCTGCTCTTCGAGCCACCGTTCAGCGAGCGCTTCCGGCTGCAGCGGGGCCGCGTCAGTGAAGACAGCAGGCGCTTCACCGATCTGCTGATGGAGCTGAAGTCGGCGCAGAGATGGTTCGTCACCATCTATGGGCGCCACGCGCGTAGTCTGGCGGAGCTGGATAGCGTGAGCTACAAACCACCGGACATCCCCATCCAGATGACGGTTGGCGGTGGCAGCTGGCGGGCGCAGATCGTCAACCCGTACGTGAAGTGTGAGCTGGACGCGTCACGCCAGCAGCTGCCGAGCTGTGTGGGTCTTTCGGCGGAGAACGCGGGCAGCGAGTCGGGACCGCTGGCGACGGCCTTTGGAGAGGACTCGTAGCCTGCAGTCCTTCCACCCGGTGACCCAACCCTGAACGCGGCCTCAGTACTCTAACTGGTTGAAGGGAGCCGAGATCCTTGCGACCACTGCGGGGCCGTTTCATCTTGCGTCGCATGTGATTGTGGCTCGAGTATCTGGTTAGGTGATCGGTTGGATTCGCCCATGGGCGATAACGGCTCGAAGGTTCGCGCTTTTTTGGCGGAACTGCGACGTCGACGCGTGTTCCGCGTCGCCGTCGTGTATGCCATCGTGACTTTCGGCATCCTGCAGGTCGCGGATATCGCCTTCCCCGCTCTCAGACTGCCCGAGTGGAGCATCACGCTGGTCGTGGCGCTTACACTCCTCGGCTTCCCTGTTGCCGTGGTCCTCGCCTGGGCGTTCGACATCACGCCGAAAGGCGTGGTGCGCACTGAGCCGCTGGCTGGAACGCCAGCGTACGCAGCGCCGAGCCGCGCGCTGGCCCTCAGCGCCGTGGCGGTGGTCCTGGTTGTTACTGTCGCCGCAGGCTGGTACATCCTGCCGAAGCTGCCCGGGTGGTGGACTGAAGGGGGGACCGTCGCGGAGAGCGGGGGCTCACGGAAGATGCTGGTCGTACTGCCCTTTGTGAACCTCGGTTCGCCTGTGGACCAGTAC
>CANPVY010000255.1 GCA_947581845.1 uncultured bacterium
CACCGGCCTTTGCGCGGGATCGTCACGGGGAACAACGCCCTGTTTGTCGGGGAGCCGCATCAGGCCGAGACAGCGAAGGGCCGGGTTGCAGTCAGGCTCGGCGGACAGGATGTGCTGATCGAGGCAGACCGCATACGCCCGGTACTGCGTGGCGAAGACATCGTGCCTTGGCGCTTCTCAATCCAGCGAGCCCTCGTGTGGACGCACGACGACCAAGGCCGTGTGCTTGCCAGCCTACCGACCGCGACACGGGACCACGTGCGCTCACACGAGCGCGCGCTCAAGGCACGGATCGATCTCAAGCCGGGCCAGCCCTTCTGGACACTCTTCCGAGTACATCCCGCAAAGTGGGGGCTGCGGGTCGCGTGGCGCGACATCGCGCCTGCCCCCGTCGCGGTGGTCGTGCCGCCGCGTGCGCCGTCTCCCGGCGGCTCGGCCCCCATCATCAGCCTCAACACTGTCTATCAGATACCAGCCGCGTCGGAAGAGGACGCTTACCTCGTCGCCGCCGTCCTCAACTCGACCGTCGCCCGCGCCTACCTGAAAGCGATCGCCGAGCGGGCCTCCGGAGGTTACTTCCGGTTCCTAGGTTGGACGGTCGCCCTCCTGCCTTTCCCCGAGAAGCCCGACGCGGCTGCTCTCATACAACTCGTGCAGCTGAGCCGAGCCGCACACCGTGCGGGCGGCCTCGATGCCGATGGCCAGGTCCGGCTGGATGAGCTGGTCGCACGCCTTTACCAGCTCCAGACCGGCGAGCTCGACGAGCTGCGAGTCTTCGATTCACGCCTCTCGAACCCGTGCAGTGAGGCATGAGCATGTCCCCCTGGCTGGAACTCATCGCGGCGACGTCGGACAGGGCGGCTCAGGCCACCGTCCGCTGGCTCTGGTCGAGGGCCGCGCGAGTCGAGGCGGTTGTCGCTGATCCGGAGCGCATCCTCTGGCTGTCACGTGAGGACAACCGTAGCGCCGGACCGCAGAGAGTGCGTGTCGTCACCCCGAAAACACCGCCAGCCGCGGAACCGCCGGGCTGGCGCTGGACGATCGTCGCCGAGACGCCCACACCCGAATTCATGCTGTTCTATCCCGCCGATGGCGCCTTCCCCGAGAGCGCCCTCGTCTTCACGGGCGGTGCCCAGAGCGACAGCTGGCTGACCTACCACCGGCGTCCGCTCGTGCTCCAGCGCCTGCGCGAGCGCTTCCGTACACTCTTCGCCGAGCGAGACGACACCCAGCTACCGCGCCCGGCGGCAGCCGCTATCTCCATCCGCGAGCAGCCCGCGTGGCTCGACCTGGTACCGAGCGGGAAACCTGCAGACGCTGACGCCGCAGCAGAGACGGTGTCGCCAGGTGAGCTGTACCGGCAGGTCCTGGCGGCGCATTTCGCCGAAATCGCGCGGCAGGATCACGGCAGCGAACGGCCCGACGCCGCGCCGGCGCTCGCCGCACATCAGGAACGCGCCTACGAGCGCGCCTGCGCGATCCTCGATCGCTACGGCGGTGTGATCATCGCTGATGCCGTCGGCCTCGGGAAGACCTACATCGGGCTGCGGCTGCTGGAGCGGACGCTGGATGCCGGCGGTCGCGCGCTGGTCATCGTGCCGGCCGCCCTGAGGGACCAATGGGGCCGCGAGCTCTCCTACCTCGGGGTCGAAGCTGGCACCCGGCCGGGCCGGCGCCCCACGCCGGCCCGCTCCCCCGCGGGAGAGACACTGGACCTTTGGGTCCGCGAGGCCGGCCATCTCTCACTGCTCTCCACCGAGTCCCTAGGGCGCCGCAACTTCGATCCCAGGTCTTATCGCGGCGCTGATCTCGTCCTCGTGGATGAGGCTCACCACTTCCGCAACCCCCGTACGCAGCGCTACCGCAACCTCTCGGACAGCCTCCGCCACTCGAAGGTCGTCCTGCTCACGGCCACGCCGATCAACAACACGATCCTCGACCTCCAGCATCTCATCGATCTCTTCGCGGCACCGGGTGCATTCCGGCATCTCGGGATCCCGGACTATCGCGAAGCCTTCCGGCGTGCCGCCGAGGCGGACGGCGAGGTGCAGGCCATCATCTCGGCCTGTGTCCTGCGTCGAACGCGCCGCTTCCTGCGAGCCCACTACGGGCAAATACGGGTGCGTGAGCTGTCCAGCGGTCGCGAACTCGAGCTCCGGTTTCCCCGCCGACTCCCGCCTGTGCCCGCGCACTACGATCTGGCCGGGACCTACGGTGAGCTATTCGGGCAGCTCGAAAGCTGGCTGGGCGGGCTACGCTTTCCGACTGTCGAGCCGGGTGAGGAAGACCGCGAAGCCAAAGACCAGTTGGCCTGCTCCAGTGAACTGTTGAAGGTCATCCTGCTCAAGCGCCTCGAGTCCAGCATCGAGGCCCTGAGGTGCACCGTCGTTCAGCAGCTCGCTTGGTGCAACACCGCGCTCCGCGCTATCGACGCCGGCCGCGTCCTCACCCGGCCCGACTACCGGGCCTCCTTCCGCGGCCCCGACGACGACCCGGGCGCACAGCTCGCCTTCTTCGAGCTCATGCTGCCGGCGCCCGCCATCGAGCCCGCCTGCATCGATGAGTTACGCCGGCTACTCGAGAGCGACATGCAGATCCTCGCCCAGATCCATGCCGCGCTCGTAGCACTCGGCCCGACTGGCGATCGCAAGCTCGCCAAGCTCACCGAGCTGCTCGATGGCCCACTTGCCGGCCGCAAGCTCCTCATCTTCACCGAGTTTCGCGATACCGCCCGCTACATCCACCACCAGTTACGGCATCGCCCGCACCTCGCTCAGGTCGACAGCGGCACCGCACGCCTCGGGCTCGAGCGCGCCAGCCGACGCGAGGTCATCGAGCGCTTCGCACCGCGCAGCAACGGGCTCCGCGAACCGCCGGAACGTGAGCGCGTCGATATCCTCATCGCCACCGACGTACTGAGCGAGGGACTCAACCTGCAGGACGCATCTGTGGTCGTGAGCTACGACCTGCCCTGGAACCCGGTGCGGCTGATGCAACGTATCGGTCGTATCGATCGGTTGGGCGCAATCGCCGATTGCGTCGAGCTTCACCACTTCGTGCCCGCGCACGACCTCGACCGCTTGCTGGGTCTCATGGCTCGCTTGCAGGGCAAGGTCTCCACCATCAGCAGCGCCCTCGGCCTCGACGATCCCGTCCTCGCCATGCGAACCGGCCGCGAGCGCGCTATCGAGCAGATCCGCATGCTGGCCCACGATCCGGACGGCTTCGAGCGTGTGGAGCACGAGATCGAGGGGCCCCTCGACCCTGAGGAGGTCGCCTACGGCGATTGGGTCTCGCTTTTGAAGGACGAGCGGCCGGCACCCGTGGCGCGTCCTGGCGTCTCGGCCGTCGCAAGGCGTGACGCCGCGACAGCACGCGCCGTGGCCTACTGGCGTGTGAGCTGCGCCGGGCAGCGCCGTGGCTTGTGGTTGCTCTGCGATGTCGCCAGCGGCTGCGTCGTGGAAGACCAGGCGGCCGCCCTCGAAGTTCTGCGGGACTGCCAGTCGCGCGAAGCGGTGCGCCCGCCGGAGCGCGTCCTCAAGGTTGCGCGGCGTGCCTGCACACGCTACGCACGCGGCGTGCTCGCCCACCTCCAGGCCACCCAGTTCGCAGGCGACGCCCTGAGCCCGAGCCTGCCCCAGTGCCGCATCGCCGCTTGGCTCAGTCGCCACCTCGAGACGACCGCCGACCGTCTCACGCCGGAGGAACGCGCGCTCTCCGATCGCTTGCTCGACCGGCTCGCACGGCGCTTCACCGTTGCCTGTGAACGATCGCTCGCCCAGCTGGCCTCCGAACTCCCGGAGCGACCCGATACCGCCGCCCTGACGCGCCTCGACGACTCGCTGCGCCACCTCGACTCGCAGACCCCGGGCCCATCCGAGCTGCGCGAGGTCGCCCTCCTCTTGGTGCTGCCGGCATGAGGCCGCCACACCCCGGTTGCCAGCGGTCTGGCCGCGCGACAATATTCTTGTTCTAAAACCGATTCCAGCCTCAATACGGTCTGCGCTTCAGGAGTGAACGGGTGATATCCTGGCTCCGCTGCCGCACAGCGGCGCTGCTTCTGGGCCTGCTCAGCGTATCGCCTCTCGGCGCCCAGGCCCAGGAACGGCCCTACGTCGATCCCCTGCTGCGGCTCGCCGTTCAGCCCGAGCCGGCGCGCCGGCCGCTGCTACAGCTTCTGCCCGGAGCGACCGCCGACTCGACCATGGCCCGCTACCTGCTGTTGACCGAGCCGTATGCGGGCGCCGAGCCGCATATCGGGGTCTTCGTGCAGCTGGGTTCCGCGGGAGAGCGGGCGCTCTTTCGGCACCGTGCGCTCATCGGCACGCGCGCCGCTGGCTGGGTCACCGCGCGGGTGCCATACAGCTCCCTGGCCGGGCTGCTCCGCGAGCCCGGGGTGCGCGCGGTCTATGCCGCGCCCACCGCCCTGCCCACCAACGACCTGGGGGGCGCGGACATCCGAGTCACTGACGTGCGG